>JACDBD010000274.1 GCA_013695115.1 Actinomycetota bacterium
AGTTGTGTGTCGTGTTCGGCTTCGAACGCCCGGAACGGTAGGAGTCGCACGTGGCGGTCGGCCCGCCAGTGAATGAACGGGAGGTGAACGTCGCCGCAACAGTCGCCCCGAGAGGAGCGACTTGGTCAGAGCAACCGGTCAGGCGGCGGTGCCCTCGGTGGGGCTCGGCTCGCGACCGGGCAGCTCACCGGTGACGATGAACTGGGTCCACACGCCGATGCCGACGGCGTGGTCGGCGACCCGCTCGTAATACCGCCCGATCAGCGCGAGCTGCACCGCCATCTGGAGCCCGGCCTCGTCGGGGGTCAGCGATTCGAAGATCGCCCGGAAGAGCTGCTTCTGGAGATCGTCCATGACGTCGTCCATGTCGGGCAGGGCCGCCGCCAGCGACAGGTCGCCGTCGGCGAAGGCGTCGACCGCGAGGTGCAGCTGCACACTCGCCTGGTCACCCATCCGTTCGATCAGCCCCCGGATGCGGGGCGGCAGCTCGGCGGGGTAGAGCCGGCGGGCGGCCTTGGCCACCGTGACCATGAGGTCGCCGGTGAGCTCGAGCTCGTGGAGCATCCGCAGCACCGCCAGCAGGGTGCGCAGGTCGACCGCCATCGGTTGCTGGCGGGCGATGAGCTCGTAGGCCCGCAGCTCGAGATCGTGCTCGAGGGCGTCGATCTGGTCGTCGTTGGCGAGCACCTGCTCCACCACGCCGAGATCGGCGTCGAGCAGGGCCTGGGTGCCGGCGCCGATCGACTCGCCCACCATTGCCGCCATGCGGATGACGTCGGCTTTCAGCTCGTTGAGCTGGTCGTCGAAGCTCTTTCGTACGTCGTGCTCGGGGTGGTGCTCGGGGTTGTCCGCCATGGTCTCCACTCCAGCGTCTGCCGCCGCCGTGCATTCTGACGGCGGTGTCGCGACCGTGCACGGCCGTAGTGGGCGCCCTTCGAGTGTTCACCCGCCGTTCGCTCGGCGTCCACCCTCCCCTCACGCCTCGTCCAGCGGCTCTCCGTAGCCTGACCAGCGCTGATGGAGTCTCGTGGCGCGGAGGATGCCGAGCCGATGCAGAATGCCCCCGTGATGACCCCGCCCGAGGTCGCCCACGCGGACCCGCCCACCGTGTCGGAGCCCCGGCCCGAGGAGGCGACCGAGGTCGTCTTCGAGATGCGCGACCTGGCGGTGAGCTACGACGGCGTGCGCGCGATCGAGGGGGTTTCCTTCGACATCGGCGCACGCCAGATCACTGCCCTCATCGGCCCGTCGGGCTGCGGGAAGAGCACGTTCCTGCGCTGCCTGGACCGGATGAACGACCTCATCGTCGGGGCGGCCGTGCACGGGACGCTCACCTACCACGGCGTTGATCTCTACGGCCCCAAGGTCGACGCGGTCGAGGTGCGGCGGCGGATCGGGATGGTGTTCCAGAAGCCCAACCCGTTCCCGAAGTCGATCTTCGACAACATCGCCTTCGGCCCCCGCCTCAACGGGAAGCGCCGCGAGCTCGACGAGGTCGTGGAGCAGGCGCTGGTGCGGGCGGCGCTGTGGGACGAGGTCAAGGACAAGCTCTCCGAGAGCGCGTTCGCGTTGTCCGGAGGCCAGCAGCAACGCCTCTGCATCGCCCGCTGCCTCGCGGTCCAACCCGACGTGATCCTCATGGACGAGCCGTGCTCGGCCCTCGACCCGATCGCGACCGCCAAGATCGAGGACCTGATGGAGGAGCTCAAGCGCGACTACACGATCGTCATCGTGACCCACAACATGCAGCAGGCGGCGCGGGCGTCTGACATGACCGCGTTCATCACGACCGATGTCCGCGACGACGCCAGCCGGGTCGGTCACCTCGTCGAATACGACAAGACCGAGAAGTTGTTCACGAACCCCGCCGATCCCCGCACCGAGGGGTACATCACTGGTCGCTTCGGCTAGGGCAATACTTTCCCCATGATCCTCGTGATCATCAGCGTCGCCGTGGCCGTTGCCGTCGCCGTCGGCGCCACCGCTCTCCTCATGCTCCGACCCGTTCGGGCGGCGCAGCGTGCGCTCAGGGAGCGCGAGCGCACCGAGAGCTCGGCGGCGCACCAAGCTGATGTCACCTCAGC
>JACDBD010000282.1 GCA_013695115.1 Actinomycetota bacterium
CCTCCAGACCGCGTCGATCGCGCGATGGGTCGCGGCCGCGGTCACGGGGATCGAGTCGCCCGCATCGCGCCTACCGCGCGGATGGCTGTTCGGACGGGCTCACCGCCGCCTCGCCCGCCGCTTGCTGCACGTCCTCGGGGAAGTCCGACATCTCGAACACCTGCCGGACCTCGATCGCCGCTCCCTCGGCGGGGCAGCGGGTGGCCCACTCGACGGCCTCCTCCTTGGAGGAGGCCTGGATGACCCAGTACCCGCCGACGACCTCCTTGGCCTCGGTGAACGGTCCGTCGGTGACGCTGCTCTTGCCGCCCGAGAACGCGACGCGGGCGCCCTTCGAGGTGGGGTGGAGGCCGTCGAGGGCCAGCAGCACGCCGGCCTTGGTCAACTCCTCGTTGTACCTCCCCATCGCGGCGACGTCCTCGGCGCTGGGGGACCAGTCGGCCTCGTTCGTGTCGCCGGGGATCATCATGAACATCATGAAGCGGGGCATTGCCTCTCCTTCTGGTGGGCTTTGCACGGGCGACGAACGAGGCGCGGCGAAATCGACACAGGCGAGCGATCTTCATCTTTGGCCATGCGATCACCCTGCGAAGTCGGGGCGGGCGGCGTGGGCGGCGTCGGCGCGGCCCTTGGGCTCCTCCCAGTCCTCCTGGCGGCCGAGGGCGGTCAGGTCGAGGAGGTGGTAGGAGCTGCCGAGCTGCTCGGCGCCGCGGCCGAACGTCGAGTAAGTGTGGAAGACGCGGTCGCCGACGCGCAGGAAAACGCTCGTGCCGGGCTCCTCGATCGGCTGCTCGCCGTCGAAGTAGTAGGCGGTGCCGGCCTGCTCATGCTCGGCGAGCGTCTTGTAGTTGTACTCGAGCGGTGCGATCGACTCGTCCATCGTGACGTGGAAGTCGTAGTTGAAGTCGCTGCCGTAGGAGGAGTACCAGGGGAAGGTCCAGCCCTTCTTCGCCTTGTAGCGCTCGAGCTTCTCCAGCGGTGCACGGGAGACGTAGGCAAGCGTCGTGTCGCGCGCGTGCAGGTGCTCGCGCAGCCCGTCTGAGACCTCGTCGGCGCCCGCGGAGCAGCTCGGACAGCCGTCCTCCCAGCTCGGGTCGAACATGAAGTGCCCGACGATCAGCTGGCTGCGCCCCTCGAACACGTCGACGAGGCCGAGCTCGCCGTCCGGGCCCGCCAACGTGTAGGGCTTGGTGATCTCGACCATCGGCAGCCGGCGCCGCTCGGCGTTCAGCGCGTCCCGGCGCCGGGTCAGCTCCTTCTCCTCGGCCAGCAGCGCCCTGCGGGCGGCCAGCCACTTGTCTCGTGCCACGACTTGCGGAAGGCTCACCGTGGGCTCCTTTCTTTCAGGGAGGATCGTGGCTCCTTGACGACACGGAAGCGCAGGTCGGTCAGCTGTCCGGACTGCGCGATGCCCATGTTCTCGAGGTCGACCCGGTTCGGGGCGTCGAAGAGGCGGACGCCGTTGCCGAGCAGGACGGGCGCGAGATGGACGACGATCTCGTCGAGCAGTCCGCCGTCGATGCACTGGCGGGCGACGTCGGCGCCGAAAACGACCACGTTGTTCCCGCCCGCCGCGTCGCTCGCCCGGGCCACCGCGCGGTCGATGCGCTCGTCGACGAAGGTCCCTGTCATCCACTCGGGGACCTTCGCCGGAGCGTCGTGGGTGAGGACGAAGAACGGGCCGGTCCACGCGCCCCCGTAGAAGCCGCCGCGGTCCCTCTCCTCCACCTCGTAGGTGCGCCTGCCGACCAGGAGCGCACCCGTCGTCGCGATCAGCTCATCGGCGATCACGCTCGGTTCCGCGGAGCGGGGCATCCAGTCCATCGTGTGTCCCGGGCCGGCGATGAAGCCGTCCAAGGACATCGTTACGTGCCACAGGAGCTCGCTCCCCATCGGATCACGCTGCCCTTGAGTAGGCCGGCTCCGCCAGGGTGCGTGGCGCCTCGTGTGCGGACCGCTTCGGACGCAATGCTCCCACGGCCACCGCGAGCGCGGCGAGCACGAGCGCGGCGCCGACGAGGTACGCCAGGTGGTAGCCGGCGTTGAGCGCCGAGGCGACCGGCTCGCCCGCGGCCCGCAGGCCGTCGCTGCGCTCGGTCGCGAGCGTCGCGAGCAAGGCGAGGC
>JACDBD010000301.1 GCA_013695115.1 Actinomycetota bacterium
GTCCCGTGGCGACCAGGTGCCGCCCGCCGATCGGCCGGGCGCCGCTGGCCCGGGGGAGGACGGTGGTCGCGGGGCGGGGGCCGCCGATCGGGTGTGGACGGGCGAGGCGATGACGCGCCGGTGTTCACCCAGTCGGGCGGATCGAGGTCGTCATCGCGCATCCAGCGGTCGGTCATGGCGCCGGAGCCTGCCCGTCGAGGTAGGCCTGGAGCATCACGGCGGCGGCGACCTCGTCGACGACGGCGCGGCGGCGCCGCGGCGGGACGCCGGCCTCGCGCAGCTGCTGCTCGGCGGTCACCGTGGTCAGGCGCTCGTCGTGGGTCTCCACCCTCATTCCTTCACCAGCCTCCGCCCGGATCGCCTCGACCTCCTCGAGCACCGCCCGGGCGGCCGGACCAGCCTCGCCCGAGAGCGACAGGGGCAGGCCCACCACGATGCGGTCGGCGCCAGCTTCGCGCGCTTCCGCCACGATCGTCCGGTGGTCGGCGGCCGGATCGCCGCTGCGGGCGAGGACGCCCCGGGGGGTGGCGACCGCTCCGCCCGGGTCCGAGACGGCCAGGCCGATGCGGCGCGAGCCCAGATCGACCCCCAGGACCCGTCCCACTCGCCCGGGGCTCAGTCGCTCGAGCCCGCCAGGGCGTCGGTGGCCTCCTTGCGGGCCAGGGCGAGGGCCTCGTCGACGGCCGCGGTGTTGGGGCCACCCCCCACGACCAGCTCCGGGTTCTTGGCGGTTCCGCCCCCGAGGGCCTTGGCCGCGGGGGCGGCGATCTCGGCGGCCGAGATGCCCTGATCGACCAGCCCCTTCGTCACCGCCACCGTGATCCCGGCTTTGTCACCGCCGGGCCCGACGGCCACGAGCGCGACCACACCCGAGCCGAGCGCATCCCGCACCGCCACCGCCAGTCGTCGGAGGTCGTCGGGGCTCAGACCGTCGCGGCGGGCCGCGACCACGCCATCGACGGCCTCGCCCGCCAATGACCCCGCCTCGGCGACAGCCTCACGACCGCGGGTCCGCTCGAGCTCCTGGTTCAACGACTTGACCTGTTCAACGAGGCGTTCGATGCGGTCGGGCAGCTCGGCCGGCCCAACCTTGAGCAACTCGCTCGCCCGGCGGAGCTGGAGCTCCTCCTCGTGGATTCGAGCGAGGGCGGCGTCGCCGGTCACCGCCTCGATCCGTCGCAGGTTGGAGCCGATCGACCCCTCACTGACGATCTTGATCGGCCCGATGAATCCGAGGGCGTGGACATGCGTCCCTCCGCAGAGCTCGACCGAGTGCTCGCCGGCCTCGAGCACGCGGACGAGGTCGCCGTACTTCTCGCCGAAGAAAGCGATCGCCCCCAGGCTCTCGGCGTGCTCGCGGGTGGTCTCGTAGTGGCGAACGGGCGCGTCCGTGATGATCTGCTCGTTGGCGAGCTGCTCGATCCGGTCGAGCTGCTCAGGAGTGACCGCCTGGTGGTGGCTGAAGTCGAAGCGCAGCCGGTCGGGCGCGACCAGCGAGCCGGATTGCTTGACGTGGGGACCGAGCACCTCGCGCAACGCCCAGTGCAGGACATGGGTGGCGGTGTGGTTGCGGCGGATTCGGTCGCGTCGCTGGCCGTCGATGGTGGCGGTCGCCTCGTCGCCTTCGCTGATCACGCCGCGCACGACCTCGGCGCGGTGGAGCACGAGGCCGGGCAGGCCGTACTGCGTGTCCTTGACCCGCAGCTCGGCCCCGGCCGCCCCGGTAATGACGCCGGTGTCGCCCGCCTGGCCGCCGGCTTCGGCGTAGAACGGGGTGCGGTCGAGCACGACGTCGACCGCGTCGCCCTCACCCGCGCGACCGACCCGCTCGCCTCCGCCGAAGAGCGCGAGGACGCGCGCGCCCGTCGTCTCGTACTCCTGGCGACCGGTGAACTCCGTCGGCCCGAACTCGTCGAGCAGTTCGCGGTAGAGCCCGACGTTGGCATCATCGCCGCCCGCCGCGGCCTCACGATGCGCCTGCTGGGCCCGGGCGCGCTGCTCGGCCATCGCCGCCTGGAAGCCGTCGAGGTCGACGGTCCGGCCCCGCTCCTCCGCGATCTCGCGGGTCAGGTCGATCGGGAACCCGAGCGTGTCGTGGAGGAAGAAGGCGTCCTTGCCGGACACGTCACCGGACTGGAGCTGCTCGTCCAGCAGCTCGACGCCCCGCCGCAGCGTCTCCCGGAACCGCTCCTCCTCGCGCGTCACGGTCGCAACCACCAGGTCGCGCGCCTTCTCCAACTCGGGGTAGGCGCCCCCCATGACATCGATGGTCGTCTCGGCGAGCGCCGGGGTCACCAACCCCTCCGCGCCGAGCCGGTAGCCGTGGCGCACCGCCCGCCGGATGATGCGCCGGAGCACGTAGCCGCGGTCCTCGTTGGACGGCACGACGCTGTCACTCACCAGGAACGACATGGTTCGGCCGTGCTCGGCCAGGATCCGCAATGACACGTCGTCCTCGGTATCGCCGCCGTAGCGGGTGCCGGTGGCGCGCTCGGCGGTCTCGATGAGGGGCCGGAACAGGTCGATCTCCCATATGGAGGTGTGCCCCTGGAGCAGCATGAGCGTGCGCTCGAGCCCGACGCCGCAGTCGACGCTGGGGGCGGGGAGATCGAGCCGGGTGCCGTCGGGCTGCTGGTCGTACATCATGAAGACGGTGTTCCAGAACTCGAAGAACCGGTCCTCGCCGCCGTGGGCGGGACCGCCGTCGGGACCGTGCTCAGGGCCGAGGTCGTAGAAGATCTCGGTGCACGGACCGCACGGTCCGGTCTCGCCCATGCTCCAGAAGTTGTCGGCCCCCAGGCGCTGGATGCGCTCGGGTGAGAAGCCCACGACGTCGCGCCAGATCCTCTCGGCATCGTCGTCGGACTCGTGCACGGTCACCCAGAGCCGATCGGGGTCGAGGCCGAACCCGTCCGTGACGAGCTCCCACGCCCACGGGATCGCCTCGGCCTTGAAGTAGTCGCCGAAGCTGAAGTGGCCGAGCATCTCGAAGAAGCTGAAGTGCCGGTTGGTGCGGCCGATGTCGTCGAGGTCGTTGTGCTTGCCCCCGGCCCGGACACACTTCTGGACCGAGGTTGCCCGCTTGTAGGGAGGTGTCTCCTCGCCGCCGAAGTAGGGCTTGAATGGCACCATGCCCGCGACCGTGAAGAGCAATGTGCGGTCGTGCGGGATCAGGCTCGCCGACGGCACCACCGTGTGGCCGCGCGACTCGAAGAACTCGAGAAAGGCGCGTCGCAGCTGGTCGGCGGTGGTCGGCGGCATCCTCTATCGCCTCGTCGCTTTCGCTCCGGGTACCTGACGCCGCGGGCGCTCGTTCGGACGCCACATAGACCCGCCGTGGGTTGGTCGTGCCCCTTCCACCGCGACTCAGGCTACTGCCGGGTGGTACCGGGTCAGCTCACGCTTCGGAGCGGCCGGGTGCGCGCGCGGATCTCCCGGGCGCGCTGGTCGAGCGCGGCGTTCAGGGCGCGCAGGCGCTCGGCCAGAGGTGCGGGGAGGTAGCGCTCGACGGTGGCCCGGACCGCCCGCGTCAACCGCAACATGAAGAGGACACCGAGCCCGAACCCCACCGTCAGCCAGAACAGCCGCTTGATCACGTGCTCACTCCCGCTCGCCTCGCTCGTCCTGCTCGTCCTGCTCGCCCTCGACCCGGGACCGCCGCCGATCGAGCAATTCGGCGACGCCGGCCTCGGCGCCCTGAGCGCTCGGTTGGTAGTACCTCCGCCCCGCCACCTCGTCGGGACGGTACTCCTGAGGCACCCAGCCGGCCGGCGCGTCGTGCGGGTACACGTAGCCCTCCCCGTGCCCGAGCTTGCGGGCGCCAGGGTAATGGGAGTCCCGCAGATGGACGGGGACCGCGCCCGCGGGCTGGTCGTGGACGTCTTCGACCGCGGAGCCCAGCCCGGCGACGACCGAGTTCGACTTCGGGCTGAGCGCCAGGTGGATGACCGCGTGGGCAAGGTTGAGCCCGGCCTCGGGCATCCCCACGAACTCGACCGCTCGCGCTGCCGCGTCGGCCACCAGGAGCGCCTGGGAATCGGCCATCCCGACGTCCTCCGAGGCCAGGATCACCAGCCGCCGGGCGACCAGGCGGGGGTCCTCGCCCGCCTCGAGCATGCGGGCGAGCCAGTAGAGCCCGGCGTCGGGATCGGAGCCGCGGATGCTCTTGATGAAGGCCGACAGCACGTCGTAATGCTCGTCGTCGCCGTAACGGAGCGCCCGCATCGCGAGGGCGGCCTCGGCGTCGGTGAGGGTGATGCGATCGCGGCCGGCCTCGGCGGCGAGGCCGTGGGCAACTTCGAGTGACGTGAGCGCGTGGCGGGCGTCGCCCTCGGACCGGTCGACGAGGTGCTCGAGGGCGTCGGGGTCGATCTCGAGGCGCTCGTCGCCGAGACCTCGGTCGGCGTCGGCGAGGGCGAGCACGAGCAGGCCGCGGACATCATCCGCGGTCAGCGGCTCGAGGCGGAACAGCGACGAGCGCGAGAGGAGCGGCGCGGTCAGCGAGAAGAACGGGTTCTCGGTGGTCGCGCCGATGAGAACCAGCAGGCCCTCCTCGACGTGCGGGAGGAGCGCGTCCTGCTGGGTCTTGTTGAACCGGTGCACCTCGTCGAGGAACAGGATCGTTCCCTGACCGTGCTCGCCGAGGCGGCTGCGGGCCCGCTCGACGATCTCACGTACGTCCTTCACGCCCCCGGATACCGCCGACAGCGGCTCGAACGCCTTGGCGGTCACGCCCGCGATCAGCCGGGCGATGGTGGTCTTGCCTGTACCCGGTGGGCCCCAGAGGATGACCGACGACAGGCGGTCGGACTCGATCAGCACCCGGAGCGGGCGCCCCTTGCCCAGAAGGAGCTCCTGCCCCACGACCTCGTCGAGCGAACGCGGTCGGATCCTCGCCGCCAATGGCGCCCGCCGCCGCAGGCGCTCCTCGAGCGCGCTGGCAAACAGGTCGTCGGCCATCAGGACTTCGGCTTCTTCGCCTCCGGCCGCTTCACGACCTGGAGGCCGAGCTCCTTCAGCTGCGCCGGGTCGAGCGGCGTGGGGGCGCCGGTGAGCGGGTCGGCGCCCGACTGGGTCTTCGGGAAGGCCACCACCTCGCGGATGTTCTCCTCGCCCGCCAGGACGGCGGCGAACCGGTCGACACCGATCGCGAAGCCCGCATGGGGCGGCGCGCCGTAGCGGAACGCGTCCAGCAGGAACCCGAAGCGCACCTGGGCGTCCTCCGGCGTGATCCCCAGCGCCGTGAACACCTGTTGCTGCATGTCGGCGCGGTGGATTCGGACGCTCCCCGACCCCAGTTCCCAGCCGTTGAGCACCAGGTCGTACGACTGCGACCGCGCCGCGAGCAGCTCCTCGCCCTGCCCCGACGCCAGCAGTTCGAGATCGTCGGGGTGGGGCATCGTGAACGGATGGTGGGCCGGGATCGGTCGCCCCTCGTCGTCGAGCCCTTCGAACAGCGGAAACTCGACGACCCAAACGAACCGCAGCCCGCCCTCGTCGACCGGTGGGCGCGCCAGGTCGAGCCGCAACGTGCCCAGCACCCGGTTGGCGATCGCCCGCTCCCCCGCCACCAGCAGCAACAGGTCACCGGACCCGGCGCCGAGCGCGTCCACCAGCCCGAGCTGCTCCGCCTCGGAGAGGAACTTCGCCACCGGCGAGTCCAGCGCGCCCGCCTCACCGACGCGCATCCACACCAGCCCGGCCGCACCCAGCTGCTTGGCCCGCTCGATCAGCGCGTCGAGCCGCGCCCTCGCGACACCGCCCTCGCCGGGCACCCGGATCCCCTTGACCGCCGGTGCCTGGAACGCCCGGAACTCGGTGGCGGCGAACACCTCGCCGAGATCGACGAGCTCGAGCCCGAAGCGCAGGTCGGGCTTGTCGGTGCCGTAGCGCTCCATCGCGTCGTGCCAGGTGATCCGCTCCACCGCGCCGGGCAGCTCGCCGGTCGCCTCCTCGGCTGCGGTCACGGCGGCCTCCGTCACGACGGCCATGACGTCCTCGCCGTCGACGAAGCTCATCTCGATGTCGAACTGCATGAACTCGAACTGGCGATCGGAGCGGGGATCTTCATCGCGCAGACAGCGGGCGATCTGGTAGTAGCGGTCGAAGCCGCCCACCATCAGCAGCTGCTTGAACAGCTGGGGACTCTGTGGCAACGCGTAGAACGAGCCGGGTTGGAGGCGGGACGGGACGACGAAGTCGCGCGCGCCCTCGGGCATGGACGCGATCAACATCGGGGTCTCGACCTCGACGAAGCCATGGCCGTCCATCACCCGGCGCAACACCCGGTTGACGACCGCCCGCTGCCGGAGGTTGCGCTGGAGGCGGTCGCCGCGCAGGTCGAGGTAGCGGTAGCGGTAGCGCAGCAGCTCATCCGCCTCCTGGCGGCCGCCGATGGGGATGGGGGGCGCCTCCGCCTCGCTCAGCACCTCGAGCCGCTGCGCGGCCACTTCGACCTCGCCGGTCGGCAGTTCCTCGTTGACCGTGCCCTCCGGTCGGGGGCGCACCTCGCCTTCCACCCGCACGACGAACTCGCTGCGCACCCGGTGCGCCACCTCGGCCCCGGGCGCCTCGGGATCGACGACCACCTGCACCACACCGGCGGCATCACGAACGTCGAGGAACACGACCCCACCGTGGTCGCGCCGCGTGGCGACCCAACCGCACACCGCGACAGTCGCGCCGGCGTGGTCGCGGCGGAGCTCACCGGCGCGGTGGGTGCGCATCATCGGTCGAACTCCCGGCGCGCCCGCAGCCACCCCGCCGCCTGGTCCCGGGGAACGTCGACCTGCTCACCCGAGCGGAGGTCCTTGACGCCGACCTCGCCGCGGGCGAGCTCACGTTCACCCAGCATCACGCCGAAGACGGCGCGCGCCCGGTCGGCCGCCTTCCATTGCGCCTTCACCGAGCGGTTGCCGTACGCCCGGTCGACCCGCAAGCCGGCCTCTCGCAGCTCGTGGGTCAGGGTCAGTGCCTCCCGCCCGCCGTCGAGGCCGTCGACCACGAAGGCGTCGAGCTTGGACTCCCGAACCGGGACGGCCTGCTCGGCGTCGGCAACGATGAGCAGCCGTTCGATGCCGACGCCGAACCCGATGCCGGGCGTGGGTGGCCCGCCCATCTGCTCGGCCAGCTGATCGTACCGGCCACCTCCCCCGACGGCGTTCTGGGCCGCGTCCAGGGCATCGCTCACGAACTCGAACGTGGTGCTCGTGTAGTAGTCGAAGCCGCGCACGAGCCGAGGGTCGAGCTCGTAGTCGACCCCGAGCGCGTCGAGTCCCCGCTGAACCGCCTCGAAGTGCGCCCGTGACTCCGTCCCGAGGTGCTCGGTCAGCTGCGGCGCCCGCTCGATCACCTCCTGCCACTCCTCGTTCTTGGAGTCGAGGATCCGCAGCGGGTTCTCCCGCACCCGCTCGCGGAAGTCGTCGCCGAGGTCGCCGGCGTGCCCGAGGAGGTGCTCGCGCAACAGCTCGACGTAGGACCGCCGGCTGGTGGGGTCACCCATCGAGTTGAGCCGGAGCGACCAGCGCTC
>JACDBD010000315.1 GCA_013695115.1 Actinomycetota bacterium
GTGCGTCGGGGGCGCGCAGTGGTGCGTCGACGCCGCCGCCGAGCACGCGCGCGAGCGGCGCCAGTTCGGCCGTCCGATCGGCCAGTTCCAGGGGGTCAAGCACCGCTGCGCCGACATGGTCTCCCGCACCGAGCTCGCCCGCGCCGCCGCCTGGGACGCGGCCCGCGCCGATGGCGACGGCGACGTCGGCTCCCTGACCGCCGCAGCCGCGGCTGCGCTCGCCCTCGACACCTTCTTCGAATGCGCCAAGGACTGCGTACAGGTGCACGGCGGCATCGGGTTCACCTGGGAGCACGACACCCACCTCTACCTGCGGCGTGCGATCACGCTGCGCCAGCTCCTCGGCCCGACCCAGGAATGGCGCGCCCGCGCCGCCGACCTCGCGGCAGGTGGCGCGCGGCGTCGGCTCGGAGTCGACCTGGCGGACGAGTCGGAGCAGTTGCGAAGGGAGGTGCGGGCGTTCGTCACCGAGGTCGCCGGTCTCGACAAGGTCGAGCAGCGGGCCCGGCTCGCCGGCGCCGGCTATCTCGCGCCTCAATGGCCGGCGCCGTGGGGGCGCGACGCCGGCGCGATCGAGCAGCTCGTGATCGACGACGAGTTCCGCCGGGCCAAGGTCCGGCCGCCGACCCTCTCGGTCGGCGCGTGGGCGTGCCCGCCGCTGATGGTCTACGGCACGGAGGAGCAGCAACAGCGGTGGATCCCGCCGACACTGCGGGGCGAGATCGAGTGGTGCTAACTGTTCAGCGAGCCCGGCGCCGGATCCGACCTGGCGTCGCTCACCACCCGGGCCGACCGGGTCGAAGGCGGCTGGGTCGTCAACGGCCAGAAGGTGTGGACGTCGATGGCGCATCAGGCCGACTGGGGGATCCTGCTCGCCCGCACCAACCCCGACGCGCCCAAGCACGACGGCATCAGCTTCTTCATCCTCGACATGAAGACGCCCGGCATCGACATCCGACCGCTGCGGGAGCTGACCGGCGAGTCGTGGTTCAACGAGGTGTTCTTCGACGACGTGCTCGTGCCCGACGACTGCCTGGTCGGCCGGGAGCACGACGGCTGGCGCGCCACCCGCACGTCGCTGGCCAACGAGCGTGTGTTCATGGGGAGTGGCAACACCATCGGGGGCGGGGTCAAGGCGCTGCTGCGGCTGGCCGAGGCGGAGGGACTGCTCGAGAACCCGGTGACGATGGTCGAGCTGGGCGACCTTGTCGCTCGGGACTACGCGCTGGCGGTGTTGGGGTTCCGTCTGACGCTCGAGGCGCTCGGCGGCGCCGATCCGAGCGGATCGGAGGCGGCGGTGCGCAAGCTGCTCGGCGCCGAGCACGACCAGCGCGTCCAGGAGGTCGGCCTGTCGCTGCTGGGCTCCGCGGCTGCCGTACACGACGGCGAGGCCGCGAGCTGGCTCCGCCAGTTCCTGTTCGACCGGTGCCTGACGATCGCCGGCGGCACCAGCGAGATCCAGCGCAACATCATCGCCGAACGCGTCCTCGGCCTGCCCCGCGACCCGTAGTTGGCGGGATCAGGCGCAGGCGTCGTCGGTCACGTCGATCTCGTTGCCCGACTCGGGGAGCTGCACGCAGGCGACCTGGTTCCCGACCCTCACCTCGACGAAACCGTCGTCGTCAATGCCGTCACCGTCGGAGTCGGCGATGCCGGTGACGTCCGGGCTGCCGGGCACGTCCTCGGCCGCCCTCTGGAGGGCCTCGATCTTCCGCACTCCGCCGGCATCGTCATCGGTCTCCTGGGCCTTGAGGGACGCCCGGAACGCTTCGGCTCCGGCTCGAGCCGTTGCGTCATTGGCGCCTTCCTCGATGTCCTCGGTCGCGCTGTCGACCGCGTCTCCCGCCTTGTCGCGGGTGTCCTCGTCGCAGGCGGTGGCGAACCCGGCAGCCGCGACGACGACCAAGCCGAAGAACACGCTCCGGAACTGTCTCGGCATCATGCCGTGGCCTTACCCGGGCCGCGCGGTCGTGAAACGCGCGCCTACACCGGCGGCGGGAGCTCGAGCACCTCGCCGGCGTAGATCAGGTTGGGGTTGCCCGAGCGCAACGCGTCGCGGTTGACCTCCACGACGCGGGCCCAGTGCGCGGCCACCTCAGATTCGGCGAGCGCGGCGGCGTAACGTCCCGTCGCGTGGGCGAGGTGCGCGGCTGCGATCGTCCACAGGCTGTCGCCGGGACCGACGACGTGCTGCGCAGGCGTGCCCGGTGC
>JACDBD010000317.1 GCA_013695115.1 Actinomycetota bacterium
CGAAGTCGAAGACGCCAAGGTTGCTGACCACGCACGGGATGCGGTGGAAGCGGGCCACCTCGGGCCCGAGCTCGGCCGCCCGGTCGTACCCGATCCCGGTCACCACGTCGACGCGCTCGACGAACGAGCGCGTGGTGTGGTTCGGCACGAAGTACGAGGTGGCGTGGTTGATCGTGTTGCCGGGGCCACCGCGGAAGCCCAGCAGCTGCACCTTGGGTCGGTCCCACGGCCCGATGAAGTCGATGTTCTGGTTGCCGTACCGGTCGATCTGGGTCGCGCCCATCATCACGTGACGCCGTCCCGACCAGACGACGTCGAACATGGCCCGGTACGGGTTCCAACCCTCGATCACCTTCTCGGGGTCGTCGACGCCGACCGGCACCGGGTTGGCGACGAGGAGCGCCTCACCGTCGGTCATCACGAGACCGGGCTCGAATCTCTCCTTGGCCAGCCGGCCGCCGATCAGCGGAATGGTGCCGATGGGGTTCGCCAGGATCTCGCCGTCGCCCCGGAACGCCTCCGCGCACGCGACTGCACACACCTCGGCCCGGCTGACGTCGCTCATAGGCCGACGACCTTCCGGTAGTCGTCGTGTCCGACGTCGAGGTACTTCCCCTTGAATGCCTGCCACTCGTCGGGGCCCTTGGCCGACGCGGTGTACTCCTGCTGGAACGCATCGTCGCGGTCGTAGTCGGGCAGGCACGACGTGAAGTGTGCGCCCCCCCGCGACTCGACCACTCCATCGGTCATGAGCCGGTTGATGCGCAGCGACTGGGGCGGCCCTCCCTTTGCGAAGTCCTCCGTGGGCACGATGCGCTCGCACGACAGAAAACGTCGCTCGGCGGCCATGCAGAACAAGTCGTCGAAATACGGGTCGATGCCGAGGTACTGCCCGTTCCCGCCTACGTCTGCCCGGTTCATGTGGACGAGCGCGACATCGAGGGTGAGCGCCGGCACCGCCAACAGCTCCTCCCCGTCCTCGTACGGCGACCGCACCGTCTGCAGGTCGGGGTTGATGCGGGGGACGTCGGAGCCGAGGCCGACCCGGGTGGGTAGGAACGGCACCCGCCACGCCGCCGCCTGCAAGCCGAGCAGGAACATCCCCTCGTCGAGCTCGCTGACCTCGATCGCGCCCGACTGCCGGGCGCTCCGGAAGTGGGGCTCGAGCAACGCCGACGCCGGGATCGCCGAGGGCGACAGTGACGGCGCCGCGGGGCCGTCGAGCGCCACGAAGGCGAAGACGACCTTCTTGACCTTGCCCGCCGCGCACAGCAGCCCGACGTCGGGGCCGCCGTACGCGACCACCGTGAGGTCGCGCACCGGCGATCGCACGATCGCCCGCACCAGCGACATCGGCTTGCGCCGCGAGCCCCAGCCGCCGATGCCGACGGTCATGCCGTCGACCAGCTCGCCGACGACCTCGTCCTCCGTCATGCGCTTGTCGGGCACGGCGTCAGCGGCTCACTCGTCGAAGTCGGCGCGCTTCTCGACGAAGGCGTCGCGGGCTTCGTCGGCGACGCCCGCCAGGTTGAGCTCGAACGTGAACCCCTGCTCGTAGCGGTAGCTGCGCTTCACGTCGACCGGGTCGATGCCGTTGAGCGACTCCTTGGCCGCCCGGATGACCGTCGGGCTCTTCCTCGCGATCTCGGCCGCGACCTCCATGGCGGCGTCGCGGAGCCGGCCGGGCTCGACCACCTTCAGCACCGACCCGAACGCGTGCAGCTCGGCCGCGGTCGCGACCGCGCTCGTGTAGACCATCGCCCGCATCTTGTGCTGAGGGACGAGCCGGGCGAGGTGGGTGGCGGCGCCGAGCGCGCCCCGGTCGACCTCGGGCAGCCCGAAGGTCGCGTCCGTCGACGCCACGATGATGTCGGCGTTCCCGACCAGCCCGATACCACCGCCGAGGCAGTAGCCGTGCACCGCCGCGATCACCGGCACCGCGCACTCGTACACCGCCGCGAACGCGGCGAAGCACCCCCGGTTGGCGCCCACGAGCGCGTCGAACCCTTCGGTCGCCTGCATCTCCTTGATGTCGACGCCGGCGTTGAACCCCTTGCCCTCGGCCCGCAGGACGACGACGCGCACGGCGGAGTCGTCGCCCAGTCTCCGAAGTGTCTCGGCCAGCTCGAACCAGCCCGCCACCGGCAGCGCGTTGACCGGCGGGTTGTCCATGACGACGTCGGCGACGCCGTCCTCGATCGTGTGCGTGATCGGCACCGAGGCACTTTCTGATGAGGCGTCAGATTCCGTTGGTAACTTAGCCCGATGGCCGATCCACTCGACATGTCCGGGAAGGTCGTGATCGTCACCGGCGGGTGTCGCGGGATCGGCCGCGGGATCGCGACGCGCTTCCTCGAGACCGGGGCCGACGTCGTGATCTGCTGCCGCCACGAACCCGACGAGCTCCCGAGCGCGGACGGACGCACCGCCGAGTTCGTCGGAGCCGACGTGCGCGAGCCTGATCAGATCGAGCGCGTCGTCCATGCCACCACGGAGCGGTTCGGGCGCCTCGACGTGCTGGTCAACAATGCCGGCGGCTCACCGCCGGCCGACTCCGCCACGGCGTCGCCGAAGTTCTCGACCGCCATCATCAACCTCAACCTGGTCGCGCCCCTGCTGTTCGCGCAGCGGGCGAACGCGGTGATGCAGGACCAGCCCGAGGGCGGCGTCATCGTCAACATCGCCAGTGTCAGTGGCATCCGGCCCTCCCCCGGCACGGCCGCCTACGGCGCGGCCAAGGCCGGGCTCATCAACCTCACCCAGACCCTGGCCGTCGACTGGGCGCCCAAAGTGCGGGTCAACGCGGTGACCGCCGGCCTGGTCCGCACCGAGCAGTCCCACTTCTTCTACGGCGACGAGGAGGGCATCGCCGCGGTGGGAGCGACGGTGCCGCTGGGGCGCATGGCCGATCCGTCCGACATCGCCGACGTATGCCTGTTCCTGGCGTCTCCGCTCGCCCGATACGTCAACGGCGAGAGCATCGTCGTCCACGGCGGCGGTGAGCGCCCCGCCTACCAGGACGCGGCCAAGAACACCCACCCGTAGAAACGCACGACGCTGAGCACTTCGTTCCCAGGTGGATCAGCTCGCACCCGGGTGAGGGACTAGGCGCTGGCTCCCGGGAACGGCGGGAGCTCGGCCTGGGCGAGCCAGGCGGCGAACAGCTCGTCGAGGTTCTTGCCGCTGACGTCCTCGGCGACGTCGACGAAGTCCGCGGTGGTCACCGACTGGTTGTCGAACTTCTCGAAGTAGGTGCGGAGGATCTCAGTGAAGACGTCGTCACCCACCTCGACGCGGAGCGCGTACAGCGTGAGCCCGCCGCGCTCGTACACCGCCGCGCCGAAGAGACCGTCGGGCCCGGGGTCGAGCAGCACCGTGTCGTCACCGGAAGCTTCGAAGCCCCGGTAGATGTCCTCGGCGGATTCGGCGATCGACTCCCCGCCGTCGTGCTCCTTCCACATCCATTCGGCATAGGTCGCGAACCCCTCGTTGAGCCAGATGTCGCGCCAGCGCTCGGGCGAGACCGCGTCGCCGAACCACTGGTGGGCGAGCTCGTGGGCGAAGATGGCCTCGGACCCGGCGAAGAGCGCGGTGTCGGAGCCGAACAGCGACAGCGTCTGGGTTTCGAGCGCGACGCCGAGGGGGGTGTCGACCACCAGGGCGCCGTAGGCCTCGAACGGGTACGGCCCCCATTCCTCGGAGAAGAACTCGACCATCTCCGGCGTCTCCGCGGCAGCTTCGGTCGCTTCGTCAGCCAGGTCCGCCGCGAAGACGTGGCGGATGGGGACGCCGGCGGCGGTGCCGTCCTCCACGATCACGAAGTTGCCCACCGCCACCTCGACGAGGTAGCTCGCGATCGGGTCACCCGACTCCCACACGTAGGTGGTGCTGCCGTCGCCCGGGACCTGCTCGGTGAGGAGGCCGTTGGCCGCGGCGATCAGGGGATCGGGGACGGTGATGCGGAAGGTGTACGTCGCCTTGTCCGACGGGTGGTCGTTGACCGGGTACCAGGTCTGGGCACCGTTGGGCTCGCTCAGCACGTAGGACCCGTCGTCGAGCGGGATCCAGCCGAGGGGGATACCGAGGGACGGATCCGATTCCGGATCGGGAACCCCCGAGTACTCGACCTCGGTGGTGAAGGTGCCACCCTTCGCGAGACTCTCGGCCGGCGTGACGATCAACTCGGCGTCGTCGCGCTCGAACTCGGCCTCGTCGCCGTCGACGGTGACCGACTCGACCTCGAGGCCGGCAAGGTCGAGGTTGAACGACTTCAGCGCCTTGGTGGCCTCGGCCTCGATGGTGGCGGTCCCGGCGAGCACGTCGTCCCCCGGCTCGTAGCTCAGCTCGAGGGTGTAGTGCTCGACGTCGTAGCCGCCATTGCCCAGCGTCGGGAAGTAGCGGTCACCGATTCCCGGCGCCCCCGCCTTGCCCTTGTCGCCTTTGTCGCCGCTTCCGCCGTACGCCGCCGTGATCAGGACGAGGGTGAGCGCGACCAAGGCCGCGGACAATCGGCGCATCATGATCACGAACGTCGGACCTCCATGGTCGGTTCCCCGAATCTCGGGATATCTACGGATGCTGGCTGCTGACGGAGACGATCTCGCCCGTCATATAGGAGGAGTAGTCGCTGGCGAGGAACACGATGACGTTCGCCACCTCCCAGGGCTCGGCCGGGCGGCCGAACGCCTCCCGGGTGGTGAGCTCCTCCAGCACGTCCTCGGTCATCACCTTGGACAGGAACGGGTGCATGGCCAGGCTGGGCGAGACCGCGTTCACCCGTACCCCCGCGGGGGCAGCCTCGATGGCCGCGCAGCGGGTGAGCGCCATCACCCCCGCCTTGGCCGCGGCGTAGTGCGCCTGGCCGACCTGCGCCCGCCATCCCAGCACCGACGCGTTGTTGACGATGACCCCGGCGCCGCGCTCGACCATGTGCCGGAGCGCGGCCCGGGTGCAGCGGAACGTGCCGTTGAGAGTGACGTCGAGCACCGCGTGCCACTGCTCGTCGGTCATGTCGGTCAGCTCGGCCGTCCCGCCCAGGCCGGCGTTGTTGACCATGACGTCGATCCGGCCGAGCTCGCCGACGGCGATGTCGACGAGCCGCTGGACGTCCGCCTCGCGGGTGACGTCACAGACGACGCCGAGGGCGCCGAGTTGCTCGGCGGCCTTTCCCAGTCGGCGTTCGTGGTGGTCGCTGACGAGGACCGTCGCCCCCTCCTCGGCACACCGCTGGGCGGTGGCGAACCCGATGCCGGTGCCGGCGGCGGCCGTCACCACGACGGTCTTGCCGTCGAGGAGGCCGTGGGCGGGCGGAGGCGTCGCCGGCGTGGTCACGTCGGCTCCCGGGGCAGGCCGAGGGCGCGCTCGCCGATGATGTTGCGCTGCACCTGGTTGGAGCCCCCGTAGATGGTGTCGGCCCGGGTAAAGAGGAAGAGCCGCTGGAGGGTGGTGAGCTCGTACGGAAGTCCTTCGGCAATTGCGGCGTCCGCACCGAGCACGTCCATCGCCAACTCCCCCAACTCCCGATGCCATGTCGCCCAGTAGAGCTTGGTGATCATGCCCTCCCGGGTGAGCTCGTCGCCCCGCAACGCGCTCAGGGTGCGCAGCGCGTTGAAGCGCATGATCCGCAGCCCGATCCACGACCGGGCCAGGCGCTGGCGCATGACCGGGTCGTCGGCGGCGCCGTTCTTGCGGGCGATGTCCGTGATCTGACCGAGCTCGTTCTCGAACCCGAGCTGCTGGCCGAGGGTGGAGGCGCCCCGCTCGAACGCGAGCGTGCCCATGGCGACCTTCCAGCCCCCGTTCACCTCGCCCACCACGTTGTCGGCGTCGGTGCGGGCACCGTCGAAGAACACCTCGTTGAACTCGGACGTACCCGTGACCTGGACGATCGGGCGCACCTCGATGCCGGGCTGGTGCATCGGCACCAGGAGGTAGGAGATCCCCCGGTGCTTCGGTGCGTCCGGGTCGGTGCGGCACAGCACGAAGCACCAGTCGGACCAGTGGGCCAGCGACGTCCACACCTTCTGGCCCGTGACCACCCACTCGTCGCCGTCGCGCACGGCGCGCGTCGCCACGTTGGCGAGGTCGGAACCCGCGTTCGGCTCCGAGTACCCCTGGCACCACAGCTCCTCGCCCCGCACGATCGGGGGGAGGAACCGGCGCTGCTGCGCGTCGGTGCCGAAGGCGATGAGCGTGGGCCCGAGGAGACCCTCGCCGACGATCCCGACCCGGCCCGGCGCCCGGGCCCGGGCGTACTCCTCGTAGAAGATCACCTGCTGGTGCAGGCTCGCCCCCCGACCCCCGTGCTCCTCGGGCCAACCCACGCAGGTCCATCCGGCTGCGCCCAGCGCCCGCTCCCATTCGAGGCGCTCGTCGAACGCCTCGTGCTCGTCACCCGGACCGCCCCGGCCGCGCAGGTGCGCGAACTCACCGCTGAGGTGCTCGGTGAGCCACTGCCGGACCTCGGCGCGGAAGGCCTCGTCCTCGGCGGTGAAGCGCAGGTCCAAAGGAGATCTGATGGTACGTCAGACCCCTGGTCGGAGAGCTTTTTCGGACATGGCTCGATCCCCTACCGACTAGTCGGTAGGGTGGTCTCATGACCTCTACGACGCTCGAGCGTCCCCCGATCCCCCCGGCACCGGCTCCTCCCCCGGCCCCGACCACGCGTCGCCGGTCGCCGGAGGAACGGGTCAACAAGCGCACTTCGATCGCGTTCTTCGCAGTCCACCTGCTCCCGCTGCTGGCGATCTTCACCGGCATCACGTGGAAGGCCGTCATCCTGGGCATCGTCCTCTTCTACGGGCGCATGCTCTTCATCAGCGGCGGCTACCACCGCTACTTCTCCCACCGCAGCTACCGCCTGGCGCGGTTCCCGCAGTTCGTCGTGGCGTTCCTCGGGACTACCGCGGCCCAGAAGGGCCCGCTGTGGTGGGCCGGGCACCATCGCTCCCACCACAAGTTCACCGACCACGACGGCGATCCCCACTCCCCCCGCGACGGTGTGTTCTGGAGCCACGTCGGCTGGATCCTGTGCGACAAGTACAACCGCACCGACACCGAGGCGATGAAGGACTTCACCCGGTACCCCGAGCTCCGCTTCCTCGACAAGCACGATTGGATCGGCCCCTGGGCGCTCGCCATCACGTGTTACCTGATCGCAGGATGGAGCGGATTGCTCATCGGGTTCTTCGCCTCCACCGTGCTGCTGTGGCACACGACGTTCTCGGTGAACTCGTGGACCCACATCGTCGGCCGCGTGCGCTACGTGACGACGGACACGAGCAAGAACTCGTGGTTCGTCGCGCTCTTCACCGGCGGCGAGGGCTGGCACAACAACCACCACCACTACCAGGCCTCCGCGCGGCAGGGGTTCTTCTGGTGGGAGCTCGACACCACCTACTACGTGCTGAAGGCGCTGAGCTTCGTGGGCATCGTGAAGAAGCTGCGGACGCCGCCGGCGCGCGCCCGGTACGCGCACCGCATCACGGCCTAGAAACCAGCTTCTCCGGGTGGCGGCCGTCGACGTGGCCCATGAACGCGGGGCCGATGCTGTAGCCGAGGAGCTCGCGCAGCCGCGGTGACACCGAGCGCGCCGTCTCCGGCGGCATCGCCAGCAGGTAGCTCTCCTGTTGACGCGCCCACGAGAGCACGTACTGGATCGAGATGCCGAGGCGGAACCGGTCGGTGACGTTGGCCCCGCCGGCGTGCCACAGCGTGCCGGGGTAGACGGCCACCGAGCCCGCCGGCATCTCCAGCGGCACCACGTCCGGCCGCTCGGTCAGTCCCTCGTCCCCCCACCGATGGCTTTCCGGCACGAGGAGGGTCCCGCCGTTGTCGCCAGTGAAGTCGTCGATCGCCCAGATCGCGCTCAGCGACAGCGGCGGCCGGGGCCGGGGCAGGCTGTAGAACGCCTCGTCGTAGTGCAGGCCCTGGGCGGTCTCGCCCGGTCCGAGGTTGATGGCGAGCGCCGCGGTCAGCAGGAAGTTGGGGCCGAGCAGGCTCTCCGCCACCGCCAGCACCGACTCGTCCTCGATGAGGCGGTCGAACGCCCGCGACTTGGCCGGCAGGCTGTACACCCGCTGGGTCATGAACCCCTCGAAGTCGTTGCGCCCGTACGGACCCGCGGTGAGGTAGGGCGCGAGGGCCTCGCGCACAGCCGCCAGCTCCTCGGGCGTCACCGCGTCCTCGATCACCGCATAGCCCTGCCGGTCGAGCGTGTCGCTGAGGGCGCGGTGCTCGGGCTTCACGGCCGCCGCCGGCCGCGGGTGCATCGGGTCGTGCAGGAACGCGGTCCACCGCGACCTCTCCCGGTCGAGGACGGCGGGGTCGCAGTCGGCGTCGTCGCTCAGGCGGCGGACGAGGTCGAGGTCATCGGTCACGGCGGGCTCCTTCCCTCTCGGTTGCTCCTTCTTCTTCTTCCCCGGCTTCTGCCCCAGGTTCCAGCAGCTCGCGGACCTTGCTCCGGCCCCGGTTGAGCCGGGAGCGGACCGTCCCGACCGGGACGCCGAGCGCGGCCGCGATGTCGTCGTAGCTGAGCTCCTCCCACGCGAACAGCAGGAGGACGTCGCGTTCGGCATCCGGCAGCTCGAGCACGGCGTCGGCCACCGCCGGGAGCAGCGCTTGGGCGTCGGCCGCTGCGATCACCTGGTCCTCCGCGTCGCCGTTGCCGACGTCGCCACTTGCCAGGCGGGCGGTCGCCCGCAGCCGGCGTCCCTCCGAGCGGCGGTGGCGGCGCAGGAGGCTGGTGGCGATGCCGTAGAGCCACGGCCCCGCGCTGTCGCGGGTGCGGTCGAAGGTCACCCGGCGCTCGAACGCGATCCGGAACGTGTCGCCCAGGAGCTGCTCGGCCGGCTCGGGCCCCACCCGCCGCACCAGGAACCGGAGGATGCTGGCTCCGTGGCGGTCGAAGATCTCGCCGAAGTCGGCCGGCTGCTGGATGGACGCGCCCATCACGTCGGCGTCCGAACGCGGCCCCATATCC
>JACDBD010000335.1 GCA_013695115.1 Actinomycetota bacterium
TCCCAACCGCGCCCGCAACCGGCGTCCGCTTCGCCCTCGAACGCCGGGGCGCGCTCGCCGGACCGGTGACGACGCTGGTGGGCCTGGTCGCGGCGGTGGTCGCGGTCACCGTCACCCTGGGCTTCAACACCAGCCTCGACCGGGTGACGTCGACCCCGCATCTGTACGGGTGGAACTGGGACGTCCTCCTCGAGGGGTATGACGGCACCACCGACGCGATCTCGGACCGGGCCGAGCGCGACGACGGGCTCACGGCCAAGACCAACGGCGCCCGCACGACCGTGAGCGTCGAGGGCGAGGATCTGCTCGTCTTCGCGGTCGCGCGTGGGACGGGGAAGCTCCAGCCGACGATCATCGACGGCCGGCTCCCGAAGGGTGACGACGAGGTCGCGCTCGGCGCCGAGTCGATGCGCTCGCTCGGCCGGGCGCGCGGCGACGACGTGACGGTGCGGGGCTCAGGCGGCGCCCGCAATCGCTTGCGGGTGGTCGGCACCGCCGTGCTGCCGGTGCTGACCCTGGGGGAGACGGTCGGGCTCGCCGACGGCGCGGTGCTGACGTTGGACGGGCTGCGCGAGCTCGATCCCGGGCTGGAGCCGTCGTTCATCGCCGCCGATCTCGCCCGCGGCACGACCCTCGACGACATACGCGACCGCTACGACGAGCACGCCGCGGTCAACGACCCCCATCCGCCGACCGAGCTGCAGAGCTACCAGCGGGTCGACAACCTGCCTGGGATTCTGGCGGTTGTCCTCGCCGGCCTCGGCGGCGGCGTCCTCAGCCACGCCCTCGTCACGTCCATCCGCCGGCGGCGGAGGGAGGTCGCGGTGCTCAAGACGCTCGGGTTCGTGCGCCCGCAGGTCGGCATCGCGGTGATCTCGGAGGCGACGACCCTCGTCGCGCTGGGCCTCCTCATCGGTCTCCCGCTCGGCCTGGTGGTCGCCCGGTGGGCCTGGACGGCGTTCGCCAACCAGCTCGGCGTGGTGGCCGAGCCGGTCGTGCCCTTCCCGTTCGGGATCATGGGGATCGCCCTGGTCGCGCTGGTGCTTGCCAACGCGGTGGCCGCGTTCCCTGGCAGGTCCGCCGCCCGGACCCGGCCCGGCGTCGCCCTGCGGGCGGAGTGAGCTCCTCGTGACCGGGATGCCAGCACCACCCCGAATGATGCTGCTCGCGCCCTTTCGGCGGCCGGCGTCGCGTGCGACAAAGGAACCCTGATGGCGGCGGTCTGGCTCCGGTTCCGGGCCGAGCTGCGCGCCCGGTGGCGGGCGTGGCTCGGTCTCGCGCTCATCATCGGGATCGCCGGCGGCGCGGTGATCGCGCTGGCGGCGGGCGCCCGGCGCACCGACAGCGCGTACCGCCGGTTCCTCCGCACGCAGGACGCCTACGACGTGCTCGTCTCGCTCAACACCTCCGGCTTCGGCGCCCCGACCGAGGAGACGTTCGACGCCGACGAGCTGGAGCGGCTCCCGCAAGTTGCTGACACCGCTGAGACGGGATCGTTCTTCGTCACACTCGGGGCCGGCGTTGGCGTGCTCGTCCCGCCGGACGAACGCATCGGCACCGAGATCAACCGGTTCAAGCTGCTCGAAGGCCGGCGTCCGGACCGAGATGATCCCACCGAGGCGATCATCGGGTTCGAGCTGGCCGACCAGTACGACCTGGACGTCGGGAGCACGATCGACGTCATCGACCCCTTCTTCTTCGAAGCGCCGCCGCCGGAGCTCACGCCCGAGGAGGTCGCCCAGTTCACCGACGCGCGTGAGCGTGTGCTCGCCGTCCTCCCCGACAATGCGCTGACGGTCGTGGGGATCGAGGCGTCGCCGGGCGAATTCCCGCCCCAGATCGAGGGCACCGGGCGCTACCTGATCCATACGTCGCCGGCGCTGTACCCGTTGCGCGAAGACCTCAGCTTCTTCAGCGAGGGCAGCGACCTGCTGATGGTGCGTTTGAAGCGCGGCGAGCGCGACACCGACGCCCTCCTCGGCGAGCTCGAACGGCTCGGTGCCCGCGAGGGCATCCAGCTCACGGTCCAACGCG
This sequence comes from Actinomycetota bacterium, assembly GCA_013695115.1. Classification (GTDB taxonomy): domain Bacteria; phylum Actinomycetota; class Acidimicrobiia; order IMCC26256; family JACDBD01; genus JBPCMN01. Next base: position 2,035 of record JACDBD010000335.1, read on the forward strand.
AGCTCACCGACACCGTCGATCGTTCGCTCCACACGCAGGCCGTGGCGCTCCAGCTGCTGGCGCTGCTCACTGCGATCGCCGCCGCCCTCATCGTCGGCCAGCTGCTGGCGCGGCTCACGTTCCTCGAGTCAGCCGAGCATTCGGTGCTGTCGGCGTTGGGAATGAGCCGCGGCGAACGGGTCGCGCTCGGCCTCGTCCGAGCCGCCACGATCGGCGTCGCCGGTGCGCTCGTCGGCGCCGGACTGGCGGTCGCGGTGTCGCCGTCGTTCCCGACCGGGCTTGCCCGCATCGCTGAGCCCGACCCGGGGGTGCACGTCGACGGGGCGGTACTCGGACTGGGCGCGCTCGGGCTGGCGGTCGCGGTCGTGCTGCTCGTCGCCTGGCCCGTGTGGCGAGCCGCTCGTCGGGCGACCGGCAGCGAACCGGCTCCGGCCCGGCCCTCGACCGC
>JACDBD010000379.1 GCA_013695115.1 Actinomycetota bacterium
AGATCAGACGGCGGCGACGATGTCGGGCATCGTCGCCCACTGCACCTGGGACGAGTCGAAGCCCGCCACCACCGCGAACAGCTCGTCGGCGAAGCCCGCGGTCGGGGGCCGCCCGATGCTCCAGCTCAACGTCAGCGCGTTGACCCGGCCGGCCTCGCGCTGGCCGATGAACTCGCGGAGCAGCCGCTCGAACGCGTCGAGGTCACCGAGTCGCCCACGCCCGCGCAGGTGGCACCGGCGGCGTCCTCACGCAGGCAGCTCACGGACGCGGCCCGGAGCGATGCAGCCGCTGAGCGCAACCGCCAGGGCGCCCAGGCCCACGGCCATTCCGATCCTCTGCGATGTGTGCATGGCGGGCAGTAGAACCCGGCGGCGTTCGAGTCGTATGGGCCGACTGTGATGTCAGGCACAGGAGCCGCTGAGGCGGCTCTCAGGAACGGCTCATCTCGTAGGGTGGCGGTGGCCCCCTAGCCCGTCCCCCGTCAGCGAGGAGGCAACGCCGTGTCGGTGCTCGCCCAACCCCAGCCCGCCGCGGACACCGGCGTCGCCGCCCGCGCCTCGTCGGTGTCGAAGATCTACGGGACCGGCGACGCCGAGGTGCGCGCCCTTGACGACGTCGACGTCGCCTTCGAGAAGAGCCGTTTCACCGCCATCATGGGCCCATCGGGCTCGGGCAAGTCGACGCTGCTGCACTGCCTCGCCGGGCTCGACCGGGTCACGTCCGGTCGGGTCTTCCTCGGTGACGTCGAGGTGAGCGCGTGCTCCGAGAAGGAGCTGACGCTCGTGCGCCGCGACAAGGTCGGCTTCGTCTTCCAGGCCTACAACCTCATCCCGACGCTCAACGCCATCGAGAACATCGTGCTGCCGATGGCCCTGGCCGGCCGAAAGCCCGACGACGCCTGGCTCGACACCGTGGTCGACACCGTCCAGCTGCGCGACCGCCTGCGCCATCGCCCCAGCGAGCTGTCGGGCGGCCAGCAGCAGCGCGTCGCCGTCGCCCGGGCGCTCGCCAGCAAGCCCGAGATCATCTTCGCCGACGAGCCCACCGGCAACGTCGACTCGCGCGCCGGCGCCGAGATCCTCGCGTTCATGCAGCAGGCGGTGCGCGACTTCGGCCAGACGATCGTCATGGTGACCCACGACCCCGTGGCCGCGGCCTACGCCGACCGGGTTGTCTTCCTCGGTGACGGGCGCATCGTGGGCGAGATGACCGAGCCGACCGCCGAGAAGGTCATCGACGAGATGAAGCAGCTGGGCGGCTAAGCGCGGTGTGGCGCGTCACCCGCAAGGGACTGCGGGCCCACAAGCTGCGGTTCGCCCTCACCGCGCTCGCGGTACTGCTGGGCGTGGCCTTCATGTCGGGGACGATGGTGCTGACCGACACCATCGAGAAGACGTTCGACGACCTCTTCGCCGACGTCAACGCGGGTGTCGACGCGGCCGTGCGCAGCAAGGAGTCGCTCGAGGGCAATTTCGGCCCGGAGCAGCGGGCGCGGATACCCGCCGACCTGCTCCCCGCGGTCGCGGCCGTCGACGGCGTCAAGGCCGCCGACGGCGACATCGACTTCTACGCCCAGCTCGTCGACAAGGACGACGAGACCATCGGCAACCCCAGCCAGGGCCCGCCCACGTTCGGGTCCAACTGGAGCGAGGTCGACGAGCTCAACCCCTGGCGCCTCCAACCCGGTAGCCGGCCACCCGAGGCGGCCGGCGAGGTCGTGATCGACAAGGGCTCGGCCGACGAGGGCGACTTCGAGGTCGGCGACCGCGTCTCGATCCTCGTGGTATCGGGCGCGCCCCAGGAGTACGAGATCGCCGGCATCGCCAAGTTCGGCGACGCCGACGGGCCCGCGGGCGCCTCGTTCGCCCTATTCACGACGGCCGAGGCCCAGCGCGTGGCCGGAGCGGATGGTCAGTTCGACGCGATCGCGGCGGTGGCCGAGCGGGGCGTGTCGGAAGCGCAGCTGCGCGACCGCATCCGTGACGCCCTCGACGACAAGGATCTCGAGGTCCTCACCGGCGCCGAGATCACCGAGGAGGACCAGAACGAGATCCAGGACCTGGTCTCGTTCATCCGCATCCCGCTGGTGATCTTCGCCGGCATCGCCCTGCTGGTCGGCTCGTTCATCATCTTCAACACGTTCTCGATCGTGGTCGCCCAGCGCACCCGGGAGATGGCGCTGCTGCGGGCGATCGGCGGCAGCCGGTTCCAGGTCACCGCGTCGGTCGTGGCCGAGGCGTTCGTCGTCGGGGTGCTGGCGTCCCTGATCGGCCTGTTAGCGGGGATCGGGCTGTCCTCGGTGTTGAAGGTGGCGCTCAACGGCTTCGGCTTCGAGATTCCCGCCGGTGCCAGCGTGATCCGGACGTCGACGGTCGTCCTGTCGCTGATGGTGGGGACGGTGATCACCGTGCTGTCCGCGCTCGTCCCGGCGTGGAAGGCCGCGCGGGTGCCGCCGATCGCGGCGATCCGCGACGTCGCGGTCGAGCAGTCGGTGAACGTCGCCCGGCGGGGGACGGTCGGTGGCGCGATCCTGCTCTTCGGAGCGGGCGCAATCCTCCTCGGTCTGTTCGGCGACCTCGACCAGGGCGTCTACGCGGTCGCGCTCGGCACCCTCGCGGTATTCGTGGGCGCGACCGTGCTCGGACCGGTGTTCGCCCGCCCATCGTGCGCGGTCATCGGGTGGCCACTGCCGCGCCTGCGAGGGATGGCGGGCACGCTCGCCCGCGAGAACGCGATGCGGAACCCGCGTCGTACGTCGGCCACTGCCGCCGCGCTCATGATCGGTGTCGCCATCGTCGGCTTCTTCACCGTGCTGGCGTCGTCGCTCAAGGAGTCGGTGAACGCCCAGGTCGACCGGGCGTTCCAAGCCGACTTCGTGCTGAACACCGGCTTCGGCTTCGGCGCCTTCGGCGGCTTCAGCCCCGACCTCGCCGCCCGGGTCGCGGAGTTGCCCGAGGTGGAGGCGTCGAGCCCGCTGCGGTTCGGCACGGTGAAGGTCGACGGGGACGACGACTTTCTGGTGGCGTTCGACCCCGAGACGGTTCTCGAGCTGTTCAAGCTCGACCCCCGCAAGGGTACGTTCACCGACCTCGACGAGAACAGCGTCGCGGTCTCCGAACGGATTGCGAACAGGAAGGGGTGGAAGCTCGGGACCGAGATCCCGGTGCAGTTCCCGAACGGGGAACGCGAGCTGACGATCCGGACGATCTACGGCACGGGCGAGCGCGAGGGCCTCAGCGATTTCGGATTGTCGCTGGAGGGCTATGCCCTCGGTTACCCGGAGGTGGTCGACAACCAGGTGTACGTGCGGCTGGCCGACGGCGTCAGCCCGGCCGAGGGCCGGAAGGCACTGGAGCGGGTGGCCAAGCCCTACCCGAACGCCGAGATCCAGGATCAGACCGAGTTCAAGGAGTCGTTCAGCGGCCAGATCAACCAGATCCTCGGGCTCGTGTACGTGCTGCTCGTGCTGGCGGTGTTCATCGCGCTCATCGGCATCGCCAACACGCTCGCGCTCTCGGTCTACGAGCGCACCCGCGAGCTCGGTCTGCTGCGTGCCGTCGGGATGACGCGCCGCCAGCTGCGTTCGAGCGTGCGCTGGGAGGCGGTGATCATCGCGGTGCTCGGCACGGTGATCGGCATTGCGATCGGCGTGTTCTTCGGCTTCGCCGTGATCAAGTCACTGCGCGACCAGGGCTTCGAGAAGTTCGCCCCGTCGGTCGGCCAGCTGATCATCATCGTGATCGCCGCCGGGTTTGCCGGTGTCGTGGCCGCGCTGTTCCCGGCGAGGAGAGCCGCCAAGCTCGACGTGTTGCGAGCGATCAGCACCGAGTAACAGGCCCGGGCGCAGGATCACGGTGGATCGGGATCGTCGGGTGGGACGAGGTCCCAGTCATGCGTGGTGCCGACCACCTTCCACCCGAAGTAGGTCTTCAAGTGGTGGTGGTGGGGGCAGATCCGCCAGGCGTTGGCCCACTTGCTGCGCCCACCTTCGGCGACCGGCACGACGTGGTCGATCTCGAGGAATCGGTCGTTGGCGCAGGTCTTGACGCCACAGGTCGGGTAGCGGGCTTCGAGTTGGCGGCGCAGCCTCGCCGGGATGGTGCGGGTGGGCTCGGAGATCTCGGTGACGTCGTTGCCGTCACGAGCGAGCACCGTGACGCGGGAGTCGGCGAGCAGGGCGCGAGCGGTGGTGACGGGGATCGGGCTGCCGGCGATCTCGCAGCGTTCGCCCGGTTCAGTGTGGCCGCGGGGTAGAGCGGCGGCGGTGACCTCGAGTCGAGCTTCGATGGGCTTGCATGGCCCTTCGGTGACGGAGGCGACGAAGGCATCGGCCTCGTAGGCGTGACGGGGTTCCCTGTGTCCGGCCCGGCGGGCCTCGGCGAAGATCCGGTCGAGGTGGGCGTCCCACGCCGAGTCGACCCGGGCGCCGGCATCGGGACTGAGGCGGATGTCGGCGCGCCAGGCGCCGTCGTTGTCGCGCCAGCGGTTGGCGCGCCGGCTCACGTGCAGGTGCCGGGCCCATGCCTCATCATCCGGCTGGGCGCCGGCGCGCACCTGCCGGCACCGATCGCGCAGGCCCTTCACGCTTGTCGCGGCCGCCGTTTCCAGGAGGGCAGTCTCGGCACCGGGATCTTCGCTCGCTGCCGACGCGATCTCCGCTGCCTGCGTCTCCGACAACTCACCCGCTCGGAACGCTTCCGCGGTCTCGGGCAGCTCCTCGAGGGCGCGGACCGTCTCGAGCGCGCGGGCCGCCGCGCCGACGGTGGTGCCAGCCGTCTCGGCCACGAAGTGGGCCGCGCTGCGATGTCCGCCGTCGCGCCACACCTTGGTCTCATCGACGCGGCGCGCCAGGCGCGCCCGGAGCGAGGCACACACCTTCTCCCAGCGCGCCACCATCTCGAGCAAGCGCGCCGCGTCGCGACCGTCCAGGAGCTCGGGCTCCAGCTCGCACGACATCTTCTCGAGCGCCTGCGCGGCGCGGGTGGCTAACGCGAACACGCTTCCCCCTCCGGGAAACGACACGGACGGGGGAAGCATTCGAGGGGAGTATTGAGAGCATAGCGAACAGGTGTTCGTCTGTCAAGGGCCCCAGTGGTCGGATCGTTGGGGCCGGTGGCAGTCTCTGGTGCGCTGTCGAGATCAAACGTCGGGTGTCGGTGATGTTCAAACGACTGCACGAGTCAGTGGATCGCCCACCACTCATCCCGATGTCGGAGCGTACGCAGCGAGCAGTCCTCAACGTTGCCGGCGTTCTCGCGATCGCCTCGGCGCTATTGATGGTCCCTGTGGGGGCTGCGTTCGTTGCGGATGGTGAGCCGCTCTTCGGTATCGTCGTTCTGCTCATCGCCGTCGGTGTCGTGGCGACGATTTTCCTGGGAGTCCGGGTTCGACCAGCGGATCGCGCCGCGTATTACGGCGTCTTTGCAGGAGCCTTGGGGTTGGTCTTGCTGCTGAGTCTGATTGGTCTGCCCGGAGTCGCGGTGGTCGTGAGCGGTTCGGCGGTACTTGTAGTACCGCAGGTGTTCAACCTGCGATACAGCCGAGCGACTGAGCAGCGCGCACCCTGAACAGCCGGCCTCGGATGGGCTCGCGTTACTCGAACTGCTTGCGGACGCTCTCGTCCTTCTCGGCCACGGACTCGGCCAGCCCCTCCTGGAAGCGCTCCATACGAGCGCGCAGCTGGGGATCGTCGAGGATCCGGACGGCCAGGAGCCCGGCGTTGCGCGCCTTCCCGACCCCGACCGTCGCCACCGGCACGCCCTCGGGCATCTCGACGATCGACAGCAGCGAGTCGAGCCCGTTGTGGTGCTCCTGCGGCACCGGCACACCGATCACCGGCAACGGCGTCAGCGCCGCCACCATCCCGGGCAGATGAGCCGCGCCGCCCGCCCCCGCGATGATGACCTCGAGCCCGCGCCCCGCGGCGCTCTTGGCGTACTCGGTCATCGCCTCGGGCGTGCGGTGCGCGGACACCACCCGCACCTCGTGGGCTACCTCGAACTCGACCAGCACGTCGACCGCGGGCTTCATGACCGTCAGGTCGGAGTCGCTGCCCATGATCACGCCGACGAGGGGAGTCTCCACGAACCGAGGGTACCGCCCCGGAGTAGCTTCACCCCGTGACCTTGCGCACCCGACTCACTGAAGTCCTCCAGATCGAGCACCCGGTGATGCTCGCCGGCATGGGCGGCGTCTCCTACAACCAGTTGGTCGCGGCGGTCTCCGAGGCCGGCGGCTTCGGCTGCCTCGGCGCGTCGGCGATGGCGCAGGACGAGATGATCGAGGAGATCCGCGCCGTCAAGCGCCAGACCGACAAGCCGTTCGGCGTCGACCTCCTCACCGCGCTCCCCGAGCAGATGATGGCCAACGTCGAGCACGTCATCCGGGAAGGGGCGCAGGTCTTCGTGGCCGGGCTGGGCGTGCCCCGCGACGCGGTGAAGCTCTGCCACGACAACAACGTCCTCGTCGCCAACATGTGCGGCAAGGTGCGGCATGCGGTGGCCGCGGTCGAGGCCGGCTGCGATCTCGTCGTCGCCCAGGGCACCGAGGCCGGCGGCCACACCGGCACGGTCGCGACCATGCCGCTCGTCCCCCAGATGGTCGACGCGGTCGGCGACCGCGTCCCGGTAGTCGCGGCGGGCGGCATCTTCGACGGCCGCGGCCTCGCCGCCTCGCTTGCGCTCGGTGCCGACGGCGTGTGGATCGGCACCCGGTTCATCGCCACTCCCGAGGCGCGAGCGACGCCCGGCTACAAGGACGCGCTCGTGCGTACCGCCGAGGACGGCACCGTCGTCAGCCGGGCCTTCACCGGCAAGACCCTGCGGGCGGTGCGCAACAAGACCACCCAGTATTACGAGGACCACCCCGAGAACCTCAAGCCGTTCCCCGACCAGATGTTCGCGGCCCTCGAGGAGGGCACGCTCCACCTCTCGGGTGGCGACGCCGCCGCCGGCGTCGATCCCGACCGCGAGTGCTACCCCGCGGGCCAGGGCACCGGCGCGATCGACGAGCTGGTACCCGCGGGCGAGCTGGTGCGGCGGTTCGTGGCCGAGGCCGAGGGCGCGCTCGAGGGCATGGCGGGCTTCCGGGCGG
>JACDBD010000392.1 GCA_013695115.1 Actinomycetota bacterium
GTTCGACTGGTAGTGCTCGAGCTCGAGTCCGTACTCCTCGGCCGCGGCGCGCGCCTCCTCCACGAGATCGTCGAGGGTGTCGGTCCCGTAGACCTCGGGCTCGCGGTCACCGAGCAGGTTCAGGTTCGGGCCCGACAGCAGGAGGACAGTCGTCATCGCCTATGGCCTCGCTCGCTGCGGCGCAGGGTACCTGCGCCGCGCGCGCTCGCTCGGACGCCAAGTTCGTGGCTCACAGTTCGAACGTGCCGCATGCATCGCGATCAATGTACGTCTACACCCACGGCCCGGAAGGCGTGTTCCAGCGCCGGCGCGGGTGGGTCCTCCACCGCTTCGAGGCCGTTGGGCCCGCGCAGCACGAACGTCAAGCCGCCGCTGGCCTTCTTATCGCGGCGCATGACCGCAAGGAGCGCGTCGGCCCGAGCGCCGGTCGGCACCGTGACGGGGAGCCCGAGCGACGCGACGAGGTCGCGGTGGGCGGCGGCCTCGGTGGCGTCGATGCGCTCCAGGGCGCGGCCGAGCTCGCCTGCGAACACCAGGCCGAGGGCGACCGCTTCGCCGTGGACGAGGGCGAAATCGCTGGTTGTCTCGAGCGCGTGGGCGAACGTGTGGCCGTAGTTGAGCGTGGCCCGCAACCCCGACCGCTCCTCGGGGTCGGCGGCGACAACCTCCGCCTTGAGTGCGGCGCAGCGGGCGACGACCTCGGTGACGACCTCGGTGTCGCGGCTGAGCACACCGTCGGCGCGTTCCCGCAGAAACGCCGCCAGCGCGTCGTCACCCATGAGGGCGTACTTGGCGACCTCGCCCAGGCCGGCGCGGTACTCGCGTTCGGGCAGCGTCGTCAACGTGTCGATGTCGGCCAACACGCCGATCGGCTGGTGGAACGCGCCGACGAGGTTCTTGCCCTCGGGGAGGTTCACCCCGGTCTTGCCGCCGATAGCCGAGTCGACCATGGCCAGCAGCGAGGTCGGCGCCTGCACGACGTCGACACCCCGGTGGTACACCGCGGCCGCGAACCCGACGATGTCACCGACGACGCCGCCGCCGAGGGCGATCACCGCATCGCCGCGCAAGAGTCCCCACTCCGCCAGGCGCCGGCACAGGTCATCGACGGTGGCGAGCGACTTCGCATTCTCGCCGTCGTCGATCAGGAACAGCTCCGTGTCGGTGAGCGCACCGCAGATCGCGGCGGCGTGGGGCGCGACCGCGGCCTGGCTGACGACCGCGCAACGGCGTCGGTCCGCCAGCAACGCCGCCACCTCGCCGAGAGCACCGGGGCCCACCACGACGTCGTACGGTCGCCCGGGCAGGTCCACGGTCACCCGCTTCACGACCCGTACTCCTCGAGGACCGCGTCGACGACCTCCGGGACGGAACGGTCGCCGGTGTCGACCACCGCGTCGGCGACCGCCTCGTACGCGCTCGCCCGCGCCGCCGCCAGGCGCTCCAGCGTCGTCACCGGACCACCGGCGAGGAGGGGGCGTTCGGCGCGGTCGGCTCCTCGTCCGACGCGGTCAGCGAGGACTTCCGGTGGCGCCTGCAGCCACACCACGAAGCCGGACCGCTTCAGCTGCCGCCGGTTGTCGGCATGGAGGACCGCGCCCCCGCCGCAGGCGATGACCGCGGGGACGGGCGACGCGCAAGCGTCGCCGACCGCCTCCCGCTCCATCGCCCGGAACCGTCCTTCACCGGACAGGGCGAAGAGCTCGGCGACGGTCATGCCTGCGGCCGTCTGGACGAGGTCGTCGGTGTCGACGAACGGCCGGCTCAAGCGCTTCGCGCACTGGTAACCGACGGTCGTCTTCCCGGCCCCCATGAGGCCGACCAGGACGAGATGAGGGGTATCCGACCCCGCGTCATCGATCGAGCGGGTCATCTAGCGGAGAGAGGTCAGGTACGCGTCGTGGTTGCGGACGAACTCGACCAGGGAGTCGCCGCCGAACTTGCGCAGCGCCTCGCCTGCGAGCACGAGCGCCACCATGGTCTCGGCCACGACGCCCGACGCCGGCACCGCGGTGACATCGGTGCGCTCCTTGAACGAGACGGCCTCCTCCTTGGTGTCGACGTCGACGGTGCGCAGCACCGGTCGGTTCAACGTCGACAGCGGCTTCATCGACGCCCGCGCCACCAGCAGACCGCCGGTCGTCATCCCGCCTTCGATGCCGCCGGCGCGTGCCGAGCCCCGCTCGTAGCCGGCCTCTTCACTCCAGGTGATCTCGTCGTGGGCCTCGCTCCCGCGCCGGCCGGCGACGTCGAAGCCCTCCCCGATCTCGATCGCCTTCATCGCTTGGATGCTCATGAGGGCCTGGGCGAGGAGCCCGTCGATGCGGCGATCCCAGTGCACGTGCGAGCCGAGGCCCGGGGGGACGCCGTAGCCGAGCACCTCGACCACGCCGCCGAGCGAGTCCCCCGCCTTCGCCTGTGCCTCGATCGCGGCCACCATCTCCTTCTCCGCGTCCGCGTCGAAGCACCGCACCTGGGAGTCGTCGACGCGATCGAGGTCGGACGGCTCGGGCCGGCGGTCGGCGCCGGCCTGCACCGGACCGAGCGCCACGACGTGGCTCAGCACGCTGGCGCCCAGCTGCTCGAGGAGCGTCTTCGCCAGCGCGCCCGCCGCGACCCGGGCCGCGGTCTCTCGGGCGCTGGCCCGTTCGAGCACGTTGCGGGCGTCGTCGAAGCCGTACTTCTGCATGCCGACGAGGTCGGCATGACCGGGCCGGGGCTGGCGGAGCGGCTTCTCGGTCACGCCCGGCGCGGCCGACATCTCCTCCTGCCACTTCGGCCACTCGGCGTTGTGGATCACCAGCGACACCGGCGATCCCAAGGTGGCGCCGTGGCGCACGCCGCCCACGAACTCGACGTCGTCGCGCTCGAAGCGCATGCGCGGGCCGCGCCCGAAGCCGAGGCGGCGGCGGGCCAGCTCGGCCGCGACCTCTTCGATCGTGATGGGGAGGCCGGCGGGCAGCCCTTCGACCACGACCACCAGGGCCGGCCCGTGGGACTCCCCGGCGGTCAGGAAGCGAAGCACGCCTACCTCTCACCTGCGGGAACGCCCTTGAGGATACCGGTGCGATACCCCGGTGCTTGCGGACTATCGCCCGTCGTACCAGCTCAGGATCGCCTCGCCCCAGAGCACCGCGGTGAGCGTGCCGGCGGCCAGGAACGGCCCGAACGGGACCTGGTCCTTGCGGCGGCGCCGGCGCAGGACCATGAGCACGACGCCGACAACGGCCCCGTAGAGGAACGCCAGGAACAGTCCGAGCACGAGCTGCCCCCATCCCAGCCATCCCAGGGCGAGCCCGAGGACGAACGACAGCTTCACGTCGCCGAAGCCCATGCTGCGCGGCGACAGCACGTGGAGCACGAACATCGCCGCGAACCCGGCAACTCCGCCGAGCAGCGCGCGGATGAACGCGCCGCCGTCGCGGTCGCCGCTGGCTCCGACCGCGAGGAGCCCCGTGACGGCGAGCGCGAGCGGGTAGACGATCCGATTGGGCAGGATGAGGTGCCGCAGGTCGATCAGCGACAACGCCACCAGCGCAGCCCCGAGCACCAGGAACGCGGGCAGGGCCCACGAGTCGTGCAGCCGCACCGCGATGCCACCGAGCAGGGTGGCGCAGACCACCGCCAGCAGCGCGGCCCGGCCGGGCCGGAGCTCCTCGCGAGCGCCGCCGGCGAAGAGCGGCCGACGCTCCGGGACCCGGGTGACGACGACGTCGAGGCCTGCGCCCGCCACGAGGCCGAGCACCGCACTACCGGCGACGACGGCGACGGTCACGGGTCCAGAGCCGCGGCCCGCATGACGTCGAGCGGCGCGTCGGAACCGGTCCAGAGCCGGAACGACAGCGCCCCCTGGTGCACGAGCATGCCCATGCCACCGGCGCACGCGACCCCCTGCTGACGCGCCGCCACGAGCAGGGGCGTCTCAGCCGGGTAGACGGTGTCGTAGACGAACTGCCCGGAGCGGAGCCGAGTGGCGTCGATCGGCGGCGGCTCACCGTGCATGCCGAGCGGCGTCGCGTTGACCAGTACGTCGCACTCATCGACAACCACGTTCGCCAGCTCGACCGCGTTCCCGTCCGCCAGCGTCGCGGCCGCGCGCGCCGCGTCCAGACGGCGAGCGGCAACAGTGACCGAGGCGCCCACGCCGCCGAGGGCGAGCGCGATCGCCCGGGCCGCGCCTCCGGCGCCCAGCACGAGGCAGCGTCGGCCGGTCGGGTCGATCCCCTCGTCAGCGAGCGCCCGCAGGAAGCCCTCACCGTCGGTGTTGTGGCCGGCGAGCCTGACCGCATCGGGATCGGCGACGACGGTGTTGACCGCGCCGAGTCGCTCGGCCTCGGTCGACAGGTCGTCGCAGGCAGCGGCCGCGTCGGCCTTGTGGGGCATGGTCACGTTGAGGCCGGCGATGCCGAGGTCGAGCACCGCCCGTACCGCGGCCCGGCCGTGACCCTCCGGCGCGGGAAACGCGACGAAGACCCAGTCGAGCCCGAGCGCGGCAAAGGCGGCGTTCTGCATCGCCGGCGAGCGGGAGTGCGCCACCGGGTCGCCGACCACGCCCACGACCCGGGTCGAACCCGTGATCAGAGCAGCCCCTTCTCCCGCGCCGCTTGCACGTTGGCGTCGTGCTCCTCCACCGTCTCGGCGAAGGCGTGCGCCCCGCTGGCGTCGCTGAGCACGTAGAACTTGAACGGCACCGCCGCCGGCGCCACCGCCGCCCGCAGCGAGGCCTCGCCCACACTCGAGATCGGACCCGGCGGGAGGGCGGCGACCTTGTACGTGTTGTACGGCGAGTCGAGCTCCTTGTCGGCGTTGCTCAGCGGCTCGGTGCAGCCGCCCTTGATGAAGCAGAGCGTCGCGTCGATCTGGAGCGGCATCCCGTCACGCAGTCGGTTGAAGACGACCGCCGAGATGAGCGGACGGTCCTCCTCGACGCCGGCCTCCCGTTCGATCAACGACCCAATCACGATCGCCTCGTAGGGCGTACGGCCGATGGCGGCGGCACCGGCGGCGATGCCGGCGGCATCGGCCTTCTGGTCGAAGGTGTCGACCAGCTTGCGCAGGATGGCCTCCTCGTCCTCGGCCTTGGCAACCGGATAGGTGGCGGGGAACAGCAGGCCCTCGAGCGAGGTGACCTCGGCCGGCTGGTACCGCGAGCGCACGACCCCCGAGTTCGCCGCCTCGAGGAACTTCGCCGCGGTTCGGTCGGGAAGCTGCTCCTCCACTTTCTGGGCGATCTGCTGGAGCGTCAGTCCGGGCGGCAGGGTGAGCTCGATGTCGATATTGCCCTGCTGCGGACCGACCTCGAGCCGGGAGACCGCGTCGCGCACACCGAGGTTCTTCCGCAGCTGGTACGGCCCGGGCTGGAACGGACCGGCGCCGCGGACCTTGGCGTAGAGCTGGAACGCCAGCGACGACCCGACGACACCCTTGCGCTCGAGCACGTCGCCGATCTCGGAGACGCCCCAGCCC
>JACDBD010000399.1 GCA_013695115.1 Actinomycetota bacterium
TTGCGGCACGCCACCCGGGAGCCGTCCCACGGCATGTTGGGCAGGTCCCACTCGTGCCACGCCAGCACGTCGCCGTCGGGCGCCCACGCCGGGTCCCAGGCGTAGTCGGCGCCTTCCGACACGCGCGCCGGCCAGGCCGCGCCGTCGAGCGGGGCCACCGCGATGTCACAGGCGTCGTCGCGCTCGAGGATGAACGCCACCCGGGTGCCGTCGGGGGAGACCGCCGGCGCCGCCGCCTGGCCGTCGCGGCTGACGACGCGCGCGGTGCCGCCGCCTTCTTCGGGCGCGACCACGAGCAGGCGTCCGTCGGCCGCGGCGAAGACGAGTTGGTCGTCACCCGCCCACGCGAACGCGCCGCCTCCGTACGCGCCGACCGATGTCACGGGGACGTCAGCGGTGACGACCAGCGGCAACGACGCGCCGTTCACGCGCGCCACGACGAGGTCGGCGCGGCCGTCGAACGCGTCGACCCACGCGACGAGGCGGCCGGACGCGCTCCAGCGGGGTTCGGCCACGACGTGGGTGCGGGCGACCATGGCCGCGGTGACGCGGGCCTCCACGGCGCGCAGGGTAGTCGGGGCCCTCCTTCAAGGGACTGGCCTACCGTCGAGTAGGTTGTCCCTCTGTGCCCGGGTCTCCTGCTGTGCCGCTGCGCGTCGCGTATCTGGTGTATCGGGGCAATCCCCACTGCGGGGGCCAGGGTGTGTACACCCGCTACCTCGCCCGCGAGCTGGCCGCGCTCGGCCACGAGGTCGAGGTGTTCTCGGGGCCGCCCTACCCCGAGCTCGACGACCCCGCCCAGCTGACGCGCGTCCCGAGCCTCGACCTCTACCGGCCCGACAACCCGTTCCGGGTGCCATGGCCGTGGGAGTTCAAGAGTCGGATCGACGTGCAGGAGTTCGCGATCATGTGCGGCGCCGGGTTCCCGGAGCCGTACACGTTCTCGCTGCGGGTGCGCCGGATGCTGCGCCACCGCCGCCACCAGTTCGACCTGTTGCACGACAACCAGTGCCTCGGCACCGGGCTGGCGAGGATGATCGACGACGGCTGGCCGGTGCTCACGACTCTCCACCACCCGATCACGGTCGACCGCGACCTCGACCTCGCCCACGAGCAGCGCAGGTGGCGCCGCCTCGCGATGCGGCGGTGGTACGGCTTCCTCGGCATGCAGACCAAGGTGGCGCGGCGCATCCCGCGCCACCTGACCGTGTCGGAGTCGTCGAAGCGCGACATCGCCGCCCACATGGACATCCCGCTCGACCGCCTGCACGTCGTGCCGGTGGGCGTCGACCCCGAGACGTTCCGGCCCGTCCCCGGCGTCGCCCGGGTGCGGGGCCGGATCATGACCACCGCCAGCGCCGACGTCCCGATGAAGGGCCTGGCACCGCTGCTGGAGGCCTTGGCCAAGGTGCGCACCGAGCGCGACGACGCCCATCTCGTCGTGATCGGCAAGATGAAGGGGAAGAGCCCCATCCCCGCGCTGATCGAGCGCCTGGGCCTCGAGGGCTCGGTCACGTTCGTCTCGGGCGTCACGACCGAGCGGATCGTCGAGCTGTACGCCGAGGCCGAGGTCGCGGCGGTGCCGTCGCTCTACGAGGGCTTCTCGCTCCCCGCGATCGAGGCGATGGCCTGCGGCGTTCCCGTCGTCGCCACCACCGGCGGCGCGCTCCCCGAGGTCGTCGGGCGCGACGGCGACACCGGCCTGCTCGTCCCGCCCGGCGACCCGTCGGCGCTCGCTGCCGGGCTCCGCCGCGTCCTCGACGACCACGACCTTCGCGCCGGCATCGGCGAGCGCGGCCGCGCCCGCGTGCTCGAGCGGTTCACCTGGCGCATCACCGCGGCGCGCACGGTCGAGCAGTACCGCGCCCTCCTCGACGACCAGCTCCCCAACGACAGGGCGGCCCGGTGCTGACCGTCGACTTCGAGCGCCTCGACCTCCGGCCCGGTCACCGGCTCCTCGATCTCGGCTGCGGCGGCGGCCGCCACGCGTTCGAGGCGCTGCGCCGCGGCGCGGTCGTCGTGCCGTTCGACGCCGACGCGACCGAGCTCGCCGATGTCAGCGCGGTCGCCGGCGGAATGCTCGACGCCGGGGAGCTCCGCTACGGCGCGACCGGCGGCGTCGTGAACGGCGACGCGCTCGCGCTCCCGTTCCCCGACGCCAGCTTTGACCGGATCATCGCCGCCGAGGTCCTCGAGCACATCTGGGCCGACGAGGGCGCGCTCGCCGAGCTCGTCCGGGTGCTGCGGCCGGGCGGCCGGATCGCGGTCACCGTCCCGACCCGCTTGCCCGAGCGGATCTGCTGGGCACTCGACTCCGGCTACCACGACACGCCCGGCGGGCACGTGCGCATCTACCGCCAGCGCGACCTCGAGTCGAAGCTGACCGCGGCCGGGCTGGTCCCGAAGGGATCGCACCACGCCCACGCGCTCCACTCGCCGTACTGGTGGCTGCGGTGCGCGGTGGGCGTCGAGCGCGCCGACCGCGCCTGGGCCGTCCGCCGCTACCACGACTTCCTGGTGTGGGAGCTGACCAACCGTCCCCGCTGGCTGACGGCGGTGGGGAAGGCACTCGACCCCGTCCTGGGCAAGAGCCTCGTCGTGTACTCCGAGCGGCCGGCCACCGAGAGGGCAGCGACACGAAAGGACCACGACGATGTCGCAGCGTGAGCTGCCCGAGGTGCCGGGCATCCTGAGCCGACAGGAGGTCGCGGCCACGTGCGCCGCGATCGCGGCCATCCAACTTCCGGACGGGAATATCCCGTGGACCCCCGGCGACCACACCGACCCGTGGAACCTGGTCGAGGCGGCGATGGCGCTCGACGTCGGTGGCTACCACGACGAAGCCGCCGCCGCCTACGACTGGCTCGGCGGGATGCAGCGCCCCGACGGCGCCTGGCACGCGTACTACGTCGGCAACGACGTCAAGGACGAGGCGCTCGACACCAACGTCACCTGCTACGTGGCGAACGGCGTCTGGCACCACTACCTGTCGACCGACGATCGCCGCTTCCTCGAGCGGTTCTGGCCGGTGGTGGAGCGGGCCATCGACTTCGCCCTCGACCACCAAACCGAGACCGGGGAGCTGGCGTGGCGGGGCGACGACCCCGGCGACGGCGCCTTGCTCACGGGCTCGTCGAGCGTGCACGCCAGCCTGCGTCACGCGATCGCGGTCGCCGAGCGCCTGGGCCACGAGCGCCCCGACTGGGAGATGTCACTGGGCTCGCTCGCCATCGCGGTCGCGCACCGTCCCGACGTCTTCCTCGACAAGTCGCGCTGGGCGATGGACTGGTATTACCCCGTCCTCGGCGGCGTGCTGCGCGGTCCGTCGGCCCACGCCCGGGTCGCGGGCGGATGGCAGACGTTCGTCGTCGAAGGGCGCGGCGTGCGCTGCGTGTCCGACAAGCCCTGGGTGACCGCCGCCGAGACCTGCGAGTTCGTCCTCGCCCTGGACGCCATCGGCGCGTCCGCCGAGGCCCACAAGCTGTTCGAATGGGTGCAGTTCCTGCGGGCCGACGGCGGCGGGTACTGGACCGGCGCCAACTTCGACAACGAGCGGTTCGAACGCGACGGCCAGCTCTACCCGGTCGAGCAGCCGACCTGGAACTCCGCCGCGGTCGTGCTCGCCGCCCACGCGCTGGGCGGCGACGGGCCCACCGCGGGGCTGTTCCGGGGCGAAGGCCTGCCCGTGGGTCTCACCCCCGAAGAGCTTCTCGCCGCCGGCGTCGAGATCGAGGGCGAGCGCGCCGGCGTGCGCCGCTGGCGCGACCGCTAGGGCCGTTACCCGCCCCGCAATACCCGCAGGCTGCCGGTCGTCGACTCGGGCGTGAAACCGTCACCCACGGCGCGCTTCCACGCCTGGTACGGCGCCTGACCGCCCTCGGCGGGGTCCTCGAACACGTCGTGGAACACGAGCAGACCATCCGGCGCGACGTGCGGTGACCAGCCCTCGTAGTCGGCAAGGACGATGTCGAGCGCGTGGCCGCCGTCGATGAACAGCAGGCCGAGGGGGGTGCGCCAGTGGCGGGCGATCGTGGCCGAGTCGCCGACGACACCGACGACCACATCCTCGAGCCCGGCGCGCTCGATGGTGCGCCGGAACAACGGCAGCGTGTCCATCCGTCCGGTCTCGGGGTCGACGACCTCGGGATCGTGGTGCTCCCACCCGGCCTGGTTCTCCTCCGAGCCGTGATGGTGGTCGATGCTGAACAGCACCGTTCCGCCGGCGCGCGCCGCGGCACCGAGGTACACGGCCGACTTGCCGCAGTAGCTGCCGACCTCGAGCAGCGGCCCGCACGGGGCCGCCCTCCGCCCGGCCTCGTGGAGGGCGGCACCCTCGTCGTCGGGCATGAACCCTTTGGCCTCGCGCGCGACCGCGAGGAGGGCGTCATCCATCACTATTGCCTCGTTCCGCGGTATCGCATCACCTCTGCCGCTTGCGCCACCCGCGCTAGATGACCGGGTCCTCGCGGTACCGGCCGAACACGTCGGCCAGCGCGTCGATGACCTCACCCTCGGTTGCCTGTGTCGCCACCGCGTCGAGCAGGGCCGGCATGACGTTGACGGTCGGATCGGACGCGTCGGCGCGGACCCGGTCGAGGGCGTCGTCGACCCGCTCCCGGTCGCGGTCGGCCTTGACCTTCGCCAGCCGCTTGAGCTGCGCCTCCTCCACCTCCGGCCCGATGCGGAGGATGTCGGGCTGGGGCTCGTCGTTGCCCTCGGTGGCGATGTTCACCCCGACGAGCAGGTGGCGGCGGTCGTTGAGCTTGCGCTCGAGCTCGTAGGCGGCGTCGCCGATCTCGCGTTGGAACCAGCCCTCCTCGATCGCCCGCAACACGCCTTCGCGCATCGATCCGTCGCCGAGCCGGTCGAGGTGGTCGAACACCTCCTCGGCCCGGCGCTCCATCTCGTCGGTGAGCGCCTCCACGTAGTGCGAACCGCCGAGCGGATCGGCGACGTTGGCGACGCGGGTCTCGTGGGCGACGACCTGCTGGGTACGAAGCGCGATGCGCGCCGCCTTCTGGGTCGGCAGCGCGAGCACCTCGTCCATCGAGTTGGTGTGCAGGCTCTGGGTGCCGCCGAGCACCCCCGCCAGCGCCTCGATGGCGGTGCGCACGATGTTGACCTCGGGCTGCTGGGCGGTGAGCGACACGCCCGCGGTCTGGGTGTGGAACCGCAGCTGGAGCGAGCGCTCCGCGGTCGCGCCGTACCGGTCGCGCAGCCACCGGGCCCAGATGCGCCGGGCGGCGCGGTACTTGGCGATCTCCTCGAAGAAGTCGATGTGGGCGTTGAAGAAGAAACTCAGCCGGGGCGCGAACTCGTCGACCTCCAGCCCGGCATCAACGCCGGATTCGACGTAGGCGAACCCGTTGGCGATCGTGAACGCGAGCTCCTGCGCCGCGGTCGAGCCGGCTTCGCGGATGTGGTACCCCGACACCGAGATCGGGTGCCAGCGCGGCATCTCGGCGGCGCAGAACCGGATGGTGTCCGTCACCAGCCGCATCGACGGCCGCGGCGGGAACACGTACTCCTTCTGCGCCTGATACTCCTTGAGAATGTCGTTCTGCAGGGTGCCGCCGAGATCGCGCCGCGTGGTGCCCGACCGCTCGGCCGCACCCACGTACATCGCCAGCAGGATGGGCGCGGGCGAGTTGATCGTCATCGAGGTCGTAACCGTTGACAGGTCGATGTCGCGGTAGAGGTCCTCGACGTCGGCGAGCGTGTCGATGGCGACGCCGCACTTGCCCACTTCGCCCAGCGCCAGCGGGTCGTCGGAGTCCCGCCCCATGAGCGTGGGCAGGTCGAACGCGGTGGAGAGCCCGTCGCCGCCGGCGGCGAGCAGGTCACGGAACCGGGCGTTGGTGTCGAGGGCGGTCCCGAAACCGGCGAACATCCGCATCGTCCACAGCTTCGAGCGGTACATCGAGGCGTACGGGCCGCGGGTGTACGGCCACTGCGCCGGGAACTCACCGTCGTCGGGCCCGTACACGGGCTCGACCGGCACACCCGACATCGTGTCGAAATCGGCCTCACGCTGCGGCGCGGCCGCGAACGCCTCGCGCCATCTCTCCAACGACCTCTCCAACGACGACTCGGACGGGTTGGCCATGGGCTCAACGGTACCGGAGCCGCCCCGACCCGATGACGTCCCGTTGCGGTAAGAATCCCGGCATGGAGGAACGCCAGGCTCCCGACCGCAACCTCGCCATGGACCTGTGCCGGGTCACGGAGGCGGCCGCGCTCGCCGGCGGGCGGTGGATGGGCCGGGGCGACAAGGAGGCCGCCGACCAGGCCGCGGTCGACGCCATGCGGCTCGTTCTGAACACGGTGTCGATGGACGGCATCGTCGTCATCGGCGAGGGGGAGAAGGACGAAGCGCCGATGCTCTACAACGGCGAGGAGATCGGCGCCGGTGGCCCGGCGATGGACATCGCGGTGGACCCCATCGACGGGACCACCCTCACCTCGCTCGGCCGACCCAACGCCATCGCGGTGATCGCGCTCGCCGACCGGGGGACGATGTACGACCCCGGCCCGTGCGTGTACATGGAGAAGATCGCGGTCGGGCCCGAAGCGGTCGACGCCATCGACCTCGACGCGCCGGTGAAGGCCAACCTCGAGGCGGTGGCCAAGGCGCTGGGCGAGGACGTCGACGACGTCACCGCGACGATCCTCGACCGCCCCCGGCACGAGGAAATCATCAGGGAATGCCGCGAGGCCGGCGCCCGCATCCGCCTCATCCCCGACGGCGACGTCGCCGGCGCGATCTCGACGGCGTGGCCCGCCAGCGGCACCAACATCCTGTTCGGCATCGGCGGCACGCCCGAGGGCGTCATCGCCGCCTGCGCGCTGAAGTGCCTCGGCGGGTCGATCCAGGGGCGGCTGTGGCCCCGTGACGACGACGAGCGCAAGCAGGCGCTCGACGCCGGCTACGACCTCGACCGGGTGCTCTCGACCGACGATCTCGTCGCCGGCGACGTCTTCTTCTCCGCCACCGGAGTGACCGACGGCGACCTGCTCAAGGGCGTCCGCTACTGGGGCACCGGCGCGGGAACACAGACGCTGGTGATGCGCTCGAAGTCGGGGACGATCCGCACGATCGACGCCAGCCACCGCTGGCAGAAGCTCATGCGGTACTCCTCCGTGAAGTTCGACTAGCTCTCCTGGTCGCGCTCGCTCGGCGGCAGGGTGCCTGCCGCCGCCCTTTGGGGCGCTCGCCGCTCGCGCGCAATCGCGGCTGATCGCCGGTGGATGGCAGGCCTTCCTCGCGGTTCCGGAACCCACGCGGGGACTTCAGTCACTCCCGCGTCGCGCAGCTGCCCCGCGAGTCTGACGTTCGGCTCGCGGTAGCGCTCCTCGAGCTCGGCCCGCACCGTTTGCGGCACCACTTCACGCGCGGCACGGCCGTTGATGCGGTAGTAGGCCGCCCGCAGCCGCTGCTTCAGCGCCGGGTGTCGGCGCAGGAACCGCTCGAGCCGGTCGTTCGCGAACAGCGCGGCCCGTTGGAAGCCACGGAACCGGAAACCGGTGGTGCGGTTCTCGGAGCTCAGGTCGGGAGCCGGGAACGCGTCCGGGTCGACGCCGAGCCACGTCGCCACCTCCTGGAGGACGATCTCGGGTCGGGCGACGAGGTCGTCGAAGAACACCACCCGCAGCCGGGAGCCGAACGCGGCGACCCACGCCGGAAGGAAGTCGGCGTAGCACCCGCCCCGGAAGCCGAAGTACCGCTCGTTCGCGGGGTCGGCGAAGTCGGCGTCGGAGAGCCGGTCGGCAGCCGCCAGGTACTCGTCCAGCGTCATCGACTCCGGGATGCGGAGGCGCGTCTTCTGGAACGTGAAGAACGAGACCAGCCGGCTGACCGGCTCGCGCAGCACCACGATCGCCCGGACCTCGGAGCCGAGCAGGTCGACGATGCTCGCCACCAGCGGTTCGCCGCCGTAGAAGTAGGCGGGCGTCGCCTCCAGCCGGATCGGGCGGTCCCCGGCGTGAGCGAAATACGACTCATAGACGGACGCGGGCTCGAGCGGCTCGCCGTACCGCGCCGGCAGGAAATACCGCGTCTCCTTGACCGACGACGTCGCCACCTCGGGATGGGCCTGAAGCGACACGAACAGCGACGTCGTCCCTGCCTTGTTGACCCCGGCGATGATGGTGTTGGCGCCCGTGACCGCCATGCCCGTCAACCTACCCGCCGATCAGCCGCGCAACCGGGGCCAGGCGCTGGTCGCGACGGTATTGAAGTCGTACACCGACCAGCCCAGCGCGTCGGCCTCGCGGCTAGCCCTCACGAAGCCCTCGTAGTCGGCCGCGGTCGCGCCGTCGCCGATGCCGCCGATCGTGTGCACCGCCGCGTCGTCGTCCTCCAGGTTGGCGCGCAGCCGGCGCACGTTCTCCTCGGTGTACTTGAACCCCTCGCGGTACCCGGAGTCCTCCTGGCGGTTGGTCCAGTAGTTCATCGGCATCCACACGTCGTAGTGGGGCTCAACCTTCTTCCACGGGAACGACGGCCAGTACTGCGGGCTGACCACCTCGAGTAGGACCGGTTCGAGCACGATCGCCGCCACCGGGTACTCGTCACCCACCAGCTCCCGCACGCGCTCCGAAAGGTCGATGAGGGCGGCGTTGCGAGCCTCGACGTCGGGCACGCCCTCCGTCCACTCGATGTCGAGCGCGAGCCCGTCGAACCGCTGGCCCTGCGATCGGAAGCGATGGAGGGCGCGGATGCGGCGCAGGTCGGAGTCGACGTCGACGAACCGGGGCAGATACCACGCCACGACCTCGATGCCGTGCTCGTGCGCCCGCCGGAGGAACTTACCGAGCAGCGCGCGATCGATGGTGTCGTCGGGCGAGCGAGGATCGTCCTGGGCCGACTGGAGGTACAGCGTGCGCACCCCCAGCGCGGCCATGTCGTCGATGCTGCCCACCGTGACCGCCGGCAGCTCGCCCGGTTCCTGGAATCCGGGGACGTAGTCGTACACGTCGACCCACGTCCCCAGGCCCTCGTACGGACGGAGCGCGCCGGGCGCGAGCTGCCGTTCCGTTTCCGGGCCACCCGAGTCACAGGCCGCGAGGACGAGGGCGAGCGCGGTCAGCAGGAGGAGCGTCCGACGCATGGAGCGACGGTAGCGAGCGGACGAACTCAGGCGGTGTCGGCCTCTGGTCCGTCCGGCGATTCACCCTCGTCGTCGAGCCGGGCCGCGTCCGACAGCACCGTGACCTTGTCGTCGCGCACCTCGACGAAGCCGCCGTCGACCGAGAACGCCTCCTCGCTCGAACCACTGGCCCCGCCGCCGGGCAGGAGCACCCGCACCTCCCCGACCCCGAGGGCGCCGAGGAACGACACGTGGCCGGGCAGGAACGCGATCTCGCCGTCGGTCGTGCGGCACACGACCATGTCGGCCTCGCCCTCGTAGAGGACGCTCTCGGGCGCGACCAGCTCGACGTGAAGTGGCACTAGCTCTCCTGGAGACCCTTGTTCTTCTCGAGCACGCTCTCGACCCCGCCGACGTTGAAGAACGCCTGCTCGGGCACGTCGTCGAGCTCGCCGTTGACGAGGGCCTCGAACGACTCCACCGTCTCCTCGACCGGCACGTAGATCCCGTCGAGACCGGTGAACTGCTTGCCGACGAAGAACGGCTGCGACAAGAAGCGCTGGACCTTGCGGGCCCGGCTCACGATGACCTTGTCCTCCTCGGAGAGCTCGTCGATGCCGAGGATGGCGATGATGTCCTGCAGCTCCTTGTAGCGCTGCAGCACCTCCTGGGTCCGCAGCGCCACCTGGTAATGGCGTTCGCCCACGATCTCGGGCGCGAGGATCGTCGACGTCGACGCCAGCGGGTCGACCGCCGGGTAGATGCCGAGGGCGGCGATCTGCCGTGACAGCTCGGTGGTGGCGTCGAGGTGGGCGAACGTCGTGAACGGCGCCGGGTCGGTGTAGTCGTCGGCGGGCACATACACGGCCTGCAGCGACGTGATCGAGCGGCCCTTGGTCGAGGTGATGCGCTCCTGGAGCTCACCCATCTCGTCGGCCAGCGTGGGCTGGTAGCCCACCGCCGAGGGCATGCGCCCCAGCAGCGTCGACACCTCCGAACCCGCCTGCACGAACCGGAAGATGTTGTCGACGAAGAGCAGCACGTCCTGGTTCTTCACGTCGCGGAAGTACTCGGCGACCGTGAGCGCGGAGAGGCCCACGCGCAGGCGGACACCGGGCGGCTCGTCCATCTGGCCGTAAATGAGCGCGGCCTTCTCGATGACGCCGGTCTCCTGCATCTCGAGCCAGAGGTCGTTGCCCTCGCGGGTGCGCTCACCCACGCCCGCGAACACCGACACCCCGCCGTGCTGGGTGGCGACGCGGTTGATCATCTCCATGATGATGATCGTCTTGCCCACGCCCGCCCCGCCGAAGAGGCCGATCTTGCCGCCCTTCACGTAGGGCTCGAGCAGGTCGACGACCTTGATGCCGGTCTCGAACATCTCCTTGCGGGGCTCGAGCTCGTCGAACGGCGGCGGGTCGCGGTGGATCTCCCAGCGGTCGTCGATGCCGGTGAGCTCGTCTTCGGTGATGTCGAGGGGCTCGCCGATCACGTTGAACACGTGACCGAGGGTGCCGTCGCCCACCGGCATGGTGATCCCGCGGCCGGTATTGCGGGCGAGCGCACCCCGGGGCAGGCCGTCGGTGGGCTTGAGGCAGATGGCGCGCACGCGGGAGTCGCCGATCTGCTGCGCGACCTCGGCCGTGATCGTGATCGTCTCGCCCTCGAGCTCGACGTCCATCTCGAGCGCGGTGTTGATCTCGGGCAGGGCGTCGAGGGGGAACTCGATGTCGACGACGGGACCGGCGATGGCGACGACGCGCCCGTCCTTGAGGTCGTCGGAGGAGAGGTCGGTCCCGGGCTCGGCAGTTGTGGTCATGTGCGGTCGGCTCCTAGTTGTTGTCGTGCACGCGCTTGGCGAACAGGTCGGTGCGGCGGCCCTCGATGCTGTCGACGAGCAGGTCCTCGGCGTGGAGTCGCTTGCCCTTGCGGAGGGCCTCGGCGCCGCCGACGACCTCCATGATCTCGGTGGTGATCGCGTCCTGGCGGGCCCGGTTCATCACCCGGGTGAGGCTGGTGATCAGGTCCTCGGCGTTGTCGGTCGCCGACTTCATCGCCCGCTGGCGGGCGGCGTGCTCGGAGGCAGCCGCGTCGAGTTGCGCGGCGAACAACCGGGCCTCGACGTAGCGCGGGAGCAGGCGGGAGAGGATGGCGGCGGGCTCGGGCTCGAACTCGTAGGCGGCCTGAAGCTCACCATCGCGTGGCGCCGCGTCTTCCGCCTCGGCGGCGATGTCTTTCGGATCGAGCGGCATCAGCGTCGTCTGCACCACCCGCTGCGAGCCCGCGGAGAGGAACTCGGTGTAGACGACCTCGACCCGGTCGAACTCGCCCGCCTCGAACCGCTCCGCCACGGCCGCCGCGACCGCCTTGGCGTCCTCGTACGTCGGCTGGTCGCTCATGGCGGTGAACACCGCGTCGATGGGGAAGTCGCGGAAACGGAAGTAGCTCTCGGCCTTCTTGCCCACGGTGACCAGCGCATGATCGTGGCCCTGGTCGGCTTCGCGCTGCATCGCCCGTTCGGCGGCGCGGATGACCGAGGAGTTGTAGGCGCCGCACAGTCCCCGGTCGGCGGTCAGCACGACGAAGGCGATCTTGCGCTCCTGCTCGCGTGGCTCGAGCAGGGGGCTGTCGACCTCGGCGCCCCCCGCCGACGCCAGGTTGCGGATGACCTCCGTGATCTGCTCGCTGTACGGGCGGGCCGCCTGCACGCGCGCCTGCGCCTTCACGATGCGGCTGGCCGCGATCAGCTCCATAGCGCGCGTGATCTTCTTGGTCGACTCGATCGACTTGATCCGCCGCTTGAGAACCTTCTCCTCGCCACCGGGCATGGACTACTCGCCCGCTCCCGAATCGCTGGTCGCGAACTGGGCCTTGAAGTCGTCGACCGCCTTCTTCAGCTCGTCCTCGTCGGGCAGCGTGCCGGTCTCGCGAATGGCGTCGAGCATCGCGGAGTGCCGGGTGCGGAACCACTCGAGCAGCTCGGTCTCGAACCGGCGCACGTCATCGACCGGAAGGTCGTCGAGCGCGCCGCCGGTCCCCGAGTAGATGGCGATCACCTGCTCCTCGACCGGCATGGGCGAGTTGAGGGGCTGCTTCAGGAGCTCGGTGAGGCGGTAGCCCCGGTCGAGCTGGGCGCGCGAGACCTTGTCGAGCTCGGAGCCGAAGGTCGCGAACGCCTCGAGCTCGCGGAACTGAGCCAGGTCGAGCTTGAGCGTGCCCGACACCGACCTCATCGCCTTCACCTGGGCGTTGCCGCCCACCCGGGACACCGAGATGCCGACGTCGACCGCGGGCCGGACGCCCGACTTGAACAGGTCGTCGACGAGGTAGATCTGGCCGTCGGTGATCGAGATGACATTGGTCGGGATGTAGGCGGAGACGTCGCCGCCCTTGGTCTCGATCACGGGCAGCGCCGTCAGCGAGCCCGCGCCCCGCTCGTCGTTGAGCTTGGCGGAGCGCTCCAGCAACCGGCTGTGTAGGTAGAACACGTCGCCGGGGTAGGCCTCGCGCCCGGGCGGGCGGCGCAGCAGCAGCGAGAGCTGCCGGTACGCCTCGGCCTGCTTCGAGAGGTCGTCGTACACCACCAGCGCGTGCTCGCCGTTGTCCATCCAGTGCTGGCCGATCGCGCACCCGGCGTAGGGCGCGAGGTACTTGAACACGGCCTCGTCGGCGGCGGGGGCGTTGACCACGACGGTGTACTCCATCGCGCCGTGCTCCTCGAGGG
>JACDBD010000408.1 GCA_013695115.1 Actinomycetota bacterium
AACCGCCTCGTCGACACCTGCCTCCAGGTCCACGGCGGCGCCGGGTACATGGACGAGTACCCGGTGAGCCGGGCGTTCCGGGACGCCCGCCTCCAGCGGATCGGCGCCGGGACCGACCAGATCATGAACGAGGTGATCGCGAAGCGCCTGGGGATCCGCGCCGGCGACTAAAGGCGGGCCTCAACCCGGGGGCAGACCCGGTCGAAACCCTGCTCGGGAACCACCATGCCCCGAGCGAATCGCGTCCCGCCTCCTTCTTCTCCTGTTGCCGGCCCTCCTCCTCCTGGTCCCGGCCCACCTGGTCGCGGCCGCGCCCCGTCCCACCGCCGACCCCGTCTCCGAGGCCCAGGCCGCCGCCGCCGACGCCCGTGAGAAGGCCGCCAACGCCGCCACCCTCTACCAGGCGGCGCTGACCGAGCAGTCCCGGCTCACCGACCAGATCACCCGGCTCGACGCCGAGATCCCGGCGCTGCGCCAGAAGGCCGACGGGCTGCGCGAGCTGGTCAAAAGGCGTTCGGCCGCGCTGTACACCGGCTTCGACCCCGCGGTGACCTTCGACGCCACCACCGCCGCCGACCAGATCGACTCCGCCCGCCACGCCTACTTCACCGAGTCGGCCACCAGCTACGAGGTCGACCTCGCCGCCCAGCTGCGCCAGACCGCCGACGAGCTCCAGGCGGCCGAGGAACTGCTGAAGGTGAAGAAGGCCGAGCAGGAACGGGCGGTCGCCCAGCTCGCCGAAGACCAGAAGGCACTCGAGCTGCGCCTCCTCGAGTCGCAGGCCGCCCTGGACAAGATCACCGCGCTGGTCGCGGCCGGCGCGACCAGCGGCGCTGACGGCGGGCTGGTCGAGACCGGCGCGGGCGTGTGCCCGGTGAAGGGAGTCGTTGCTTTCACGAACGACTGGGGCCAGCCCCGCTCCGGCGGTCGCACCCACCAGGGGACCGACATGTTCGCCGCCATGGGCACGCCCCCTTGTCGCAGTGGTCGACGGGACGCTCGGCGAGAACTCGGGCGGCCTCGGCGGGATAGGCCTCGACCTCCACGGCGACGACGGCGCCAAGTACTACTACGCGCACCTCTCGGGGATCGAGGTGTCGTCGGGACCGGTGAAGCAGGGCGACGTGATCGGGTACGTGGGCAACACCGGCAACGGCGCCGGCGGCCCGCCCCACCTCCACTTTCAACTGCATCCGGGCGGGGGCGAGCCGGTGAACCCGTACCCGACGGTCAAGGTGCTCTGCGGCTGACCGCACTGCTCGCGGGCTGTCGACACGTTCGACACGCACCGCTCAGGTTCCCGACGCATCACCGTGATCTCATGTTGACCCGTGACCACATCCGTGCCTCACGGGGCCCGGCGCCATGTGGTACCGATCGTGGCCTCGTCGGCGGTCTCGGCATCGGCCACGGTGGCCGCTCCCAAACTGGCCGGCTGCCCCCTCCTCCTCATTGCGCTCGCGCCCCGGTTGCCGTTCTTGTTGCTCGCCGCCGGTCGCGTGCCGCTGGTGCTCTTCCTGCTGATCGGGACGGCACGCCTGTGCGCCACCGACGCTCAGCACTTCGCGCTGGGCCGGCGGTTCGGCCCCGCGGTGCTCGATCGGGTGCGAAGGCGGTTCACCCTGCCGGCGTGGACGCCTACCTCCTCGGCCAGTACCTAGGCGACGGACACCTGGCGCGGCATCGGCGAAACGTCTTCAGGCTTCGCATCACGACGTGCGACGAATATCCCGACATCCGGGCCGAGTGCGAGGCCGCTGTTCGCGCCGTGATGCCGGGCAAGCAGGTCGGAAGACTTCCGAAGGCCGGCTGCACCGACGTGTCGTGCTACTCGAAGCACTGGCCTTGCCTCTTTCCGCAGCACGGCAAGGGGATGAAGCACGGACGACCGATCATGTTGCTGCGATGGCAAGAACGAATCGCCTACGACCTCCATCCCGAACTGCTGATCCGCGGGTTGATTCACTCGGACGGATGCCGTTGCATCAATCGCGTTACGTCGCGCACGGAGTCGGGACCGAATACCTACGAGTATCCGCGCTACTTCTTCACGAACGTGTCGGGCCATATCCGCGGCATCTTCCTCGGGGCGTGTCGCAGATTGGGCATCGACTACCACTACAACCAGCCGACGTCGATCTCGATTGCACGGCGCGAAAGCGTCGCGCTCCTCGATTCGTTCGTCGGGCCGAAGTCGTGAGTGCCCCGGGTGGGATTCGAACCCACAAGTCCTTTCGGACAGCGGATCTTGAATCCGCCGCGTCGCCAGTTGCGCCACCGGGGCGTTGCCGGGTGACCATGATGGCACCGGTACACTGTGCGTTCCCTCCGATACCGACTGACCACCTTCCTGTCTTATGACCCCCACCCTCGCCCTCGAGACCTGGATCGCCGTGGCCGTCGTGCTGGTCTCGGTGTCTGCGCTCCTGCTCGTGCTGATCGTCGTCGCGCCGTGGCGCTCCGTCCGCCAGGAGCCGCCGCTCGACGACGCGATCGAGTCGCGCATCCTCCTCGGTGAGGACCCGG
>JACDBD010000417.1 GCA_013695115.1 Actinomycetota bacterium
CGCCGCGCCGGGCTGATGCGGGGACCGTGGCGGCTGTCGGGCCGGATCGGCCGGAGGGCACGCGCGTAGCCGTGCCCGCGGTCCGCAACGCCGAGTTGATGACGGTCGCGCCCGGCGAGGTCGTCGTGACGTTCGCGACCGACGACTCCGAGGGCGTCGTCACCCGCGTCGGCGAGGCCGAGGTCACGACCACCGGTCCGCACCACGTCGCCCGGGTGACCGACCTCGAGCCGGCAACGAGCTACCGGGTCGAGGTGGAAGGCGTCGAGCCCGACGAGTACCTGCCCGCCGAGGTGCGCACGCTCGAGCGACCCGCCGGCCGGCTGCTGGCGACGATCGCCACCGCCAACGACGTCCACTTCGGCGAGCTCGAGTGCGGCCGGCTCGGCAACGCGCTCGAGGAGGAGTTGGGACCGGTGTTCTCGAGCGAGCCGGGGGAGCCGCCCTACCCCGAGACGATGAACCGGGCCGTGATCGCGGAGATGGCCGCGCTCGACCCCGACGTCGTCGTCGTCAAGGGCGACCTCACCGACCGGGGCACACCCGATCAGTACCAGGCGTTCCTCGACGCTTACGGGACTCTCGGTGAGCGCATGTACCACGTGCGCGGCAACCACGATGCCATGACCGATCCGACGATCGCGGCCGACGACGCCCCGTTCACGATCGAGTTGGACGGCGTGACGCTGGCGGTGCTCGACACCGTGATCCCGGGCCTCGAGCGGGGCCAGGTGACCCACCACCAGCTCGACTGGCTCGATGAGGTGACGAACGAGGCGACCGGACCGGTGCTGGTGTTCGGCCATCACCACCTGTGGAACCTCGACGCCGACTACCGCTCCGACTCCTATTTCGGGATCAATCCCGACGACAGCGACGCCCTTGCCGCCGTCGTGGCCCGTCGGGAGAACATCGCCGGCTACTTCGCCGGGCACACCCATCGCAACCGGGTCCGCCGGTTCGCGCAGGCGCGCAACACCCCGTTCTGTGAGATCGCCTGCACGAAGGACTACCCGGGGGCGTGGGGTGAGTACCGGGTATACGAGGGCGGCTACACGCAGGTCGTCCGGCGCACCGCCGCGCCCGACGCGCTGGCTTGGACCGAGAAGACCCGCGACATGTTCGCCGGTCTGTACCGCGAGTACGCCCTCGGCCCGCTCGACCACCGCTGCTTCACCGAGCTCTTCTGAGCTCAGCCGTCGGGCGGTCGAAACCCGTGCCGCCGACCCGGAGGTTCCACGCGACACTGTTTCATGCTCATCGCCCGCAACCTTGCCGTCGAGATCGCCGCGAAGACGATCGTCGCCGGGGTCGATCTCCAGGTGGCGGCGGGAGAGAAGGTGGGCCTCGTCGGGCGCAACGGCGTCGGCAAGACCACGCTCTTGCGCGCCCTGGGCGGTGCCGAGCAGCCCAAGGCCGGGCTGGTGCGACGCCCCGCCGCGACCGGGTACCTCGCGCAGGACCCGCGCACCGACGCGGTTGCTGACGACGTCAGCTGTCTTGCCCACGTCCTCGAAGGGCAAGGCCTCGCCCGTCTCCAGGACCAGCTCGAGAAGGCGCGCATCGGGCTCGACGAGGACGCCTCGACGGCCAACGTCAACCGCTACTCGCACCTCCACGAGCGCTTCGAGGCCGCCGGCGGCTACTCGGCGGAGTCGGAAGTGCGGCGCCTCGCGGCCGGCGTCGGGCTCGGCGGCGATCGCATCGACCTCCCGCTCGGCGCGCTCTCGGGTGGAGAGCGCCGCCGCCTCGAGCTCGTGCGCATCCTCTTCACCGGCAGCGAGCTGCTGCTCCTCGACGAGCCCACCAACCACCTCGACGCCGACGCCCGCACCTGGCTCCTCAAGCTCCTGCGCGCCTACCGCGGTGCGCTGGTGGTCGTCAGCCATGATCTCGACCTGCTCGACGACGCCATCACCCGGGTGATCCACATCGACCGCGAGACCGAGGACGGTCCCGGCACCCTCTTCGAGTACAAGGGCACCTACTCGCAGTACCTGACCGCCCGCGACCAGGACGAGGTGCGCCTCCGCAAGCTGCGCGCCCGCCAGGACGCCGACATCGCCCGCCTCACCACCCTCGCCAACACGATGCGCGGCCAGACCGTCAAGCGGGCGCGCCAAGCCAAGAGCCTCGACACTCGCGTGCAGCGCATGAAGAAGCAGCGGGTCGACGCCCCGAAGCGCAAGCGCGCGCTCAGCCTCCGCTTCCCGACGCCACCCCGCTCGGGCCGCACCGCGCTGGCTGCCGCCGAGCTCTGGAAGACGTTCGGCCCGCTCGACGTGTTTTCCGACGTCAGCTTCGACGTGGGGCGCGGCGAGCGCCTCCTCGTCATGGGGCTCAACGGCGCGGGCAAGACCACCCTGCTCAGGGTGCTTGCCGGGCGGCTGGTGCCCGACCTCGGCGAGGTGGCGCTCGGGACGAACGTCTCCGTCGGCTACTACGCCCAGGAGCACGAAGGCATCCAGGCGGGCCGCACGCTGCTCGAGCACATGGGCGACGCGTCGACCTCGATCGATAGCGACCCGCGAGCGTTGCTCGGGATGTTCGGCCTGAGCGGGCCGAAGGCGTTCCAGGACGCGTCGACGCTCTCGGGCGGCGAGAAGACGAAGCTCGCGCTCGCGCAGCTCGTTGCCGGGCGCCACAACCTGCTGCTGCTCGACGAGCCGACGAACAACCTCGATCCGCAGGCCCGCACGGCAGCCGGTGAGGCGCTGTCGACCTGGCCGGGAACGATGATCGTGGTGAGCCACGACGTGGAGTTCGTGCGCGCGCTCGCGCCGGACCGGGCGCTGCTCATGCCCGAGGGCATCCTCGACTACTTCGACGACGAGATGCTCCCCCTCGTGGAGCTGGCCTAGCCGGTCGGATCGGCCCGTATCCTTCCGCCCATGCAGGCGCTCGAAGGCCTCCGTGTCATCGACATGTCGACCGTGCTCGCCGCGCCCGGCGCGGCCCGGTACCTCGCCGACTTCGGCGCCGACGTGATCAAGGTCGAGGCTCCAGTGGGCGACGGCGTGCGCAACCTGGGCTGGCGCGACCCCCGTGACGGCGAGACCCTCATGGGAAAGGTTGTCAACCGCAACAAGCGCGCCATCGTGCTCGACCTGAAGACCGAGGCCGGCGTCGCCGCGATGCGCGGCCTCGTCGCCACCGCCGACGTCCTGATCGAGAACCACCGGCCGGGCACGCTCGAGCGGCTCGGCCTCGACCCCACCGACCTACTCGCCGACCATCCCGGCCTCGTCGTGCTCCGGCTCACCGGGTTCGGGCAGGACGGGCCCTACGCCCCCCGACCCGGCTTCGCCACCCTCGCCGAGGCCATGAGCGGCTTCGCCGCCATCAACGGAGAGCCCGACGGCGCGCCGCTCCTGCCACCGATCGCGCTCACCGACGAGATCGCCGCGCTCGTCGGCGCGTTCGCGGTGCTCGTCGCCGTCCGGCATCGGGACCAGACCGGCGAGGGCCAGATCGTCGACGTGAGCCTGCTCGAGTCGATGCTCCAGTGCATGGGCGCGCTCCCGAGCGCATGGGCGAACCTGGGCGTCCTCCAGCCCCGCCTGCGTTCCGGCATCCCCTACACCGTCCCGCGCGGCACCTACCGGTGCGCCGACGACCTGTGGGTCGCGGTGTCGACGTCGACCGAGTCGGTCGCCCAGCGGGTCCTGGCGCTCCTCGGCCTCGCCGGCGACCCCCGGTTCGCGACGTTCGCCGACCGCATCGAGCACCGAGCCGAGCTCGACGCCCTGGTCGAGGAGTGGATCGCCGCCCGGCCGTCGGCCGAGGTGCTCGCCGCGTTCGAGGCGGTCGAGGCCGCGATCGCGCCCGTGTACACGATGGCCGACCTCGCCGCCGACCCCCACGTGCAGGCTCGGGACGCTCTGGTCGAAGTGGATGGGGTGACGATGCAGGGGGTGGTGGCCAAGCTCTCCCGCACCCCCGGCCGGGTCGTCCACGCCGGCCGTCCGCTGGGCGCGGACACCGAGGAAGTGCTGGCTGAGCTGGAAAAACGTCCGCCACGCAGTACGCCCCGAGGAGGGTTGGAGTAGAGAACCGCTGACGCGGGCCCCAACGATCTCCTCGGGACGAACTAGCCCACAGTATCCATCACTCTGCACAGGTTTTCCAGAGGCCCCTGTGGAAAACGCAGGTCGCGGAACCGGGGCCGTGCATGGCCAACCGCCCTGCGGTACAAGATGGGCTGGGTAGTCATCCACAGAGGGGGACCGGCGATGGCGGTGACGAGCGACGAGCTGGCGAAGGTCGTCGAGGGCCAGACCGTGACGTCGCGGTTCCTGGCCACGGTGCGGGCCCGCCCCGACGGGGTCGCGCTGCGCTGGAAGGACGGCGACGGCTGGGGCGAGTGGACGTATGCCGACTACGCCGAGCGCGCCTGCCGCCTCGCCACCGCCCTCGAGGGGTTGGGCGTCGGGCACGGCGACCGGGTCGTGATCATGATGCGCAACCGGCCCGAGTTCAACGTCGCCGACATGGCGGTGCTGCTGCGCGGCGCGACGCCGATCTCGATCTACAACTCGTCCGCGCCCGAGCAGGTGCAATACCTGGCCGGGCACTGCAAGGCCAAGGTCGCGCTGCTCGAGAACGTCGGGTTCCTCGAGCGGGTGCTCAAGGTCCGCTCCGAGCTGCCCGAGCTCTCCGAGATCGCGCTGATGGAGGACCCGGACGGCCTCGCTCCCGACGAGGTCCACTCCTGGGACACGCTCCTCGCCGCCGACGCGGTCGACTTCGACCAGGCCGCGGCGATCGTCGCGCCCGACGACCTCGCCACGGTCATCTACACGTCGGGCACGACCGGCCCGCCCAAGGGGGTGATGCTCGACCACGCCAACATCGTGTGGACGGTGGAGAGCCTGCGCCGAACGCTCGCGCACGTCGCCACCGAGGGCCGCCGGATGGTCTCGTACCTGCCGATGGCGCATATCGCCGAGCGGATGACGTCGCACTACCAGGGCGTCGCCCTCGGCTACGAGGTCACGTGTTGTCCCGAGGCGAGCCAGATCTCTGCCTACCTGCCGCAGGTGAAGCCGGAGATCTTCTTCGCGGTGCCGCGGGTGTGGGAGAAGGTGTACGGCGGCGTCCAGGCGGTGATGTCGGGCGATCCGAAGCAGAAGGCCGTCTTCGACGCCGCGCTCGAGTCCGGCGACGACCGGTTGCTGCGCCCAGTGCGGGAGCTGCTCGGCCTCGACCAGTGCATCTCGGCGATCACCGGCGCCGCTCCCATCCCCATGGAGGTGTTCAACTTCTTCCGGAAGCTCGGCGTGCCCCTAGCGGAGATCTACGGCATGTCGGAGTCGTCGGGCCCGATGACCTTCGACGCCATCGAGGTGCGCCCGGGCACGGTCGGTCGGGCGATACCGGGCTGCGAGGTGGAGCTGGCCGAGGACGGCGAGGTGATCTGCCGGGGCGGCAACGTCTTCCGGGGCTACCTCGACGACCCGGCCAAGACCGCCGACGCGCTCGACTCGGAGGGCTGGCTGCACTCCGGTGACATCGGGATGTTCGACGACGACGGGTACCTCAAGATCGTCGACCGCAAGAAGGAGCTGATCATCACCGCGGGAGGGAAGAACATCTCGCCCGCCAACCTCGAGGCCGCGCTGAAGTCGTTCCCGCTCGTCGGTCAGGCGTGCGTCATCGGCGACCAGCGCCCGTTCATCTCCGCCCTGCTCGTGCTCGATCCCGAGGTCGCGCCGGCGTGGGCGAAGCAGCAGGGCATCGGCGCCGCGTCACTGGCGGAGCTGGCCGAGCTCGCCGAGGTCGTGGCCGAGATCGAGCGCTGCGTCGAGGAGGCCAACAAGCACTTCTCGCAGGTGGAGAAGGTCAAGAGGTTCAAGCTCCTCGGCGAGGAGTGGCTGCCCGACTCGGAGGAGATGACTCCGACGATGAAGCTCAAGCGCCGCGGCGTCCACGTCAAGTACGAAGTGGAGATCGAAGCGCTCTACGCCCGTTAGCTTCTCGAGGCTGTGAGGTGCGGATTCCGTTCCCTAAGGCCTCGAGAATGCTCGTTTGCGGCGGTGCTCGATGGCGAGATCGCCGATGTCGGCCATGATCTGCGACAGCTTGAAGTCCTTGGGCGTGTAGACGCGCGCGACGCCGGCGTCGGCGAGCTTAGGCTGGTCGGCGTCGGGGATGATCCCACCCACGACGACGGGCGCGTCGACGCCCATCTCCTGGAGCAGCCGCACGGTCTCGGGCACCAGCTCGAGGTGCGAGCCCGACAGGATCGAGAGCCCGACCACGTCGACGTCCTCGTCGCGCGCCGCCGCCGCGATCTGCTCGGGCGTCAGCCGGATGCCCTGGTAGACGACCTCCATCCCGGCGTCGCGCGCCGCCACCGCGATCTGCTCGGCGCCGTTGGAGTGGCCGTCGAGGCCGGGCTTGCCCACCAGGATCCGCACCGGGCCGCCTAGCTCCTTGGCCGCCGCCTGCACCCGTTCCCGCACCGCCAGCATCTCGTCGATCGGCGCGGTGGCCACGCCGCCGACACCGGTCGGGGCGCGGTACTCGCCGAACACCTCGCGCAGCGCCCCCGCCCACTCGCCCACCGTGCCCCCGGCCCTCACCAGCTCGATGGTGGCGGGCATGAGGTTCTCGTCGGCGGCTGCGACCCTCCGTACCTGGTCGAGGGCGGCCGACCACGCCTTCTCGTCGCGTTCAGCGCGCCACCGCTGCACCGACTCGATCTGCTCGGCCTCGGCGGCGGGGTCGAGCTCGAGAATGTGCGACGCGCCACCCTCCTCATAGCCCGAGACCAACGGCGACGGCGCGGTCTCGGTGAAGATGTTCACGCCCACCACCGGAATCTCGCCCGACTCGATCTTGCGCACCCGCTGGGCGTGGCTCTGGACCAGCCGCCCCTTCATGGCGTCGATCATCTCGAACGATCCGCCGCCGTCGAGCACCCACTGGAGCTCGGCGTCGGCCGCTTCTTCGAGCTCGGTCGTCTTGGCTTCGACGACCTTCGAGCCCTCGAACAGGTCGTCGTGCTCGAGCAGGTCGCTCTCGTACGCCAGCACCTGCTGCATCCGCAGCGACCACTGCTGG
The DNA here is from genome assembly GCA_013695115.1 of Actinomycetota bacterium. Lineage (GTDB taxonomy): Bacteria > Actinomycetota > Acidimicrobiia > IMCC26256 > JACDBD01 > JBPCMN01. The sequence continues at coordinate 7,066 of JACDBD010000417.1, forward strand.
TCCCACGGGCGGGGAAGGCCGAGCGCCTCGTTCCAACACGGCAGCTGGATCGACCGGGCGCGGGCGTCTTTCGACAGCGTGACCCCGAGCATTTCGAGCACGATGCGCTGCACGTTGTTCTCGGGCTGGGCCTCGGTGAGCCCGAGCGAGTTGACCTGCACCCCGTAGCGGAATCGGCGCAGCTTCTCGTCGTCGACGCCGTAGCGCTCCCGGCAGATCCGGTCCCAGATGCGGGTGAAGGCCCGCATCTTGCAGACCTCCTCGACGAAGCGGATCCCGACGTCGATGAAGAAGGAGATCCGCCCGACCACCGACGGCAGCTCGTCGTCGCTCACGCCGGAGTCGCGCGCCGCGTCGAGCACTGCCACCGCGGTGGCGAGCCCGTAGGCGATCTCCTGCACCGGGGTCGCGCCCGCCTCCTGGAGGTGGTACGGGCACACGTTGATCGGGTTCCACGTCGGAATGTTGCGGACCGCGTGCACGATCACGTCGACGGTGAGCCGGCGCGACGCGTCCGGCGGGAAGATGTACGTGCCGCGCGACAGGTACTCCTTCACAATGTCGTTCTGAGTGGTGCCCGACAGCTTCACCGAGTCGACGCCCTGCTCTTCGCCCAGCACGACGTACATCGCCAACAGCCACATGGCGGTGGCGTTGATCGTCATCGAGGTGTTCATCTCGTCGAGCGGGATGCCCTCGAACAGCTGGCGCATCTCGCCCAGGTGGGGCACGGGCACGCCCACCTTGCCGACCTCGCCCCGGGCGAGCTCGTGGTCGGGGTCGTAGCCGGTCTGGGTAGGGAGGTCGAACGCCACCGACAGGCCGGTCTGGCCGCGGGCGAGGTTGGTGCGATACAGCTCGTTCGACGCCCGGGCCGACGAATGGCCCGAGTACGTGCGCATGAGCCAGGGGCGGTCCCGCTGGGTCATGTGCCCATTGTCCTACTTCTTGACGTAGTCGTAGAACCCGGCGCCCGATTTCCGGCCGAGCTTCTCGTCCTTCACCAGGTCTCGCAGCATCGGCGCGGGCTCGTAGTTCGGGTCCTCGAACTCGGCGTGCAGCGCCTCGATGATCGCCAGGCTGGTGTCGAGGCCGACGAGGTCGAGGAGCTCGAGCGGCCCCATCGGGAAGTTGCAGCCGCCCTTCATCGCCGCGTCGATGTCGTCGCGGCTGGCGACACCGCCGGCGAGCAGCTTCACCGCGTTGTTCAGGTACGGGAACAGCAGCGCGTTCACGACGAACCCGGCCTGGTCGCGCACGTCGACGACGGTCTTGCCGCACGACTCGGCGAAGGCGCGGGCGGCCGCGATCGTGTCGTCCGAGGTCTTTTCGGCGCGTACCAGCTCCACCAGCGGGAGCACGGTGGCGGGGTTGAAGAAGTGGACGCCGCAGACCTTCTCCGGCCGGCCGGTCGCCCCCGCGATGTCCTTGACCGACAGCGTCGACGTGTTGGTGGCGAGGATGGCCCCGTCGCCGCAGATGCGGTCGAGCTCGCCGAAGAGCTCCTTCTTCGTGGGGAGGTCCTCGACGATCGACTCGAGGACGAGGTCGCAGTCGGCCAGCTCGCCCAGATCGGTGACGGTCCGGACCCGGCCCTGCACCGCGGCCCGTTCGGCGTCGTCGAGCTTGCCCTTCTCCACCTGCTTGGCCAGCGACTTCCCGAGCCCGGCCACCATCGACTGCGCGCCCTCGTCGGACCGGCTCCTGAGGGTCACCTCGAAGCCGGCCTTGGACGCGACCTCGGCGACTCCCGAGCCCATGATCCCGGAGCCGACGATTCCGACGCGCTTGATCTCCACGGACGTTCCCCCTGTCAGGCGAGGCGCTGACGTTACCGCCGGGTAGGCAAACGGCTCCAACTTCTCTGGTCGCGCGCGCTCGGCGCCCGGGCCATCCCCAGAAGGACTGGCCGGCCGCCGCCCTTCGGGTCGCTCGCCGCTCCCGCGCAATCCTGGCGACGAGCCGGTGGATGGCAGGCCTTCGTCCCGTAGGCTCCCGCGCCAATGAGTGCGAAGCAGGCGACGGGGACGCTGGCGCTGGTCGGCGGGGGCGAGTGGACCGAGGCGTGCCGTGGCTTCGACGCCGCGCTGCTGGAGGCGGCCAAGACGGACGAGGTATTCGTGCTCCCCACGGCGGCGGCGTTCGAGCACCCCGACCGCGCGGTCGAGCGGGCCCGGGCCTACTTTGAGGGCATCGACGCCAGGGTCAAGCCGCTGAGCGTCCTGCACCGGGCCGAGGCCGAGGACGCCGAGGTCGTCGCCAAGCTCGCCAAGGCGCGCTTCGTGTACCTCTCGGACGGCTCGCCGCTCCACCTGCGGTCGGTGCTGAAGGACTCGCCCCTCTTCGAGGCGATGGTCGCGGCCTACCAGGACGGTGGGGTACTGGCGGCGTCCGGCGCGGGCGCGACCGTCGTGTGCGACCCGATGGTCGACCCCCGCGGTGGCGCGTACACGGTCGGGCTCGGTGTGGTCGCCGGTCTGGCGGTGTTCCCGTACCACGGCACCGCCGCCGACCACCTGCGCGAGCGGTCGATCGACCTACTCCCGAATGGCGCGTCGCTGGTCGGTATCGACGAGGCCACCGCCCTGGTGCGCGACCCGGCGGGCGGGTGGCGGACGGAGGGTGCCGGGCAGGTATCGGTCTACGAGGACGGCCAGGCCGCCGCAACGTTCTCGCCGGGCCAACCGGTGGACCGCCTGCGCGTCTGAGCTACGAAGCGGGAGGGACGGACGCCGGCGCGGTGGTCGTCGCCGGGTCCGCCGTCGTCTCCTTGATCGTGACCTTCCTCAAGAGGACGACCTTCGTCGGGGGGCCGTCGCCGCCCTCGGGCGCGAACGACTCGATCTTCTGCGCCACCTTCAATCCCTTCGACACCTGGCCCAGTACCGCGTACTGGTAGGGCTCGGTGTTGAGGGTGGTGAGCTCCTCGCCCTGACTCGTGATGACGAAGAACTGCGAGCCGGTGGTCCCGGCGGCAGCATCACCGGACTTCGCCATCGCCACCGAGCCCACCGAGTAACCGATGCCCGGCGCCGGCACCTCCCCTTGGAGCTCGTAGCCGGGGCCGCCGCTGCCGTCGGTGGCGGGGGCGCCGCCCTGGATCACGAAGTTCTTGGCGGCCCGGTGGAACGACGTGTCGTCGTAGAAACCCTGCCGCGCCAGGAACACGAAGTTGTTCACGACCGTCGGGGCCTGGGCGGTGTCGAGGAGGATCGTGATCTTCCCGCACGACGTGTCCAACACCGCGGTGTACAGCGTGGTCGGCACGATCTCGGTCGCGGGCGCGGCCGTGAACGGCGGCGTCTTCGGAGCGGGCGCCTCGACGTCGTCGCACGTGATCGCGGCGGCTTCGTCGTCCCGGGTGATCTGGAGGAAGAGGAAGAGGCCGACGAGGGGCAGGAGGAGGAGTCCCACGTTGCGCGCGGTCTTGAGAGTCCTGCGGCGCCTGGCCGCGGCCATCTCCGCCTCACGCCGCGCCTCGCGGTTGAGGCGCTGGCGTTCGCGCTTGGCGGCTTTGGACACGGCGGGTGAGTCTAGAGGGCACGCAAATGGGTCGGGGTTGCGCGACCCCACTGGTACCGTGCGCAAGCGTGAGCCTGCTGGTGCAGAAGTTCGGCGGCACGTCGGTGGTGGACGCCGATCGCATCAAGGCGGTGGCCGACCACATCGTCCGCACCCGTAGGGAGGGTGACGACGTGGTGGTGGTCGTTTCGGCCATGGGCCGCACGACCGACGAGCTCGAACGCCTCGCCCACGAGGTCTCGCCCGCCCCCGCGCCCCGCGAGATGGACATGCTCCTCACCGCCGGGGAGCGCATCTCCATCTCGCTGCTGTGCATGGCCCTGATCGACCGCTCGCAGCGGGCGGTTTCGTTCACGGGCTCGCAGGCCGGGATCGTCACCGACACCAGCCACGGCAAGGCCAAGATCGTCGAGGTCCGGGCGGATCGCATCCGGGACGCGGTGGCCGCCGGCGACGTCGCGGTGGTCGCGGGATTCCAGGGCGTCTCCACCGCCCGCGACGTCACCACCCTGGGCCGGGGCGGGTCCGACACGACCGCGGTCGCCCTGGCGGCGGTGCTCGGCGCCCGGGCATGCGAGATCTACACCGACGTGGCCGGCGTCTACACCGCCGACCCTCGAATCGTCCCCGAAGCCCGGATCCTGCCGCGCCTCTCGTACGAGGAGATGCTCGACATGTCGGCCACCGGGGGGAGGGTGCTCGCCCTGCGCTCGGTGGAGTTCGCGCGCAACCATGGCGTGCCCGTCCACGTCCGTTCGAGCTTTACCTGGCAGCCTGGAACCTGGGTTGAGGAGGAAGATCCCAGCATGGAACAGGCGATCATCTCCGGCGTCACCCACGACTCGTCGGAGGCGAAGATCACGATCCAGCAGGTGCCCGACCGCCCCGGGGTCGCGGCCACGATTTTCCGCGCCCTCGCCGACGAGCTCGTCAACGTCGACATGATCGTGCAGAACGTGTCCAACGTCTCCCAGCACACCGACGTGTCGTTCACGGTGCCGAAGGAAGACCTTCCCCGCGCGCTGCGGGTCATGGAGAAGGTGCAGGCGGAGATCGCCGCCGCCGGCCTGAGCCACGATCCCGCCATCGGCCGGGTGTCGCTGGTGGGCGCGGGGATGAAGTCCCATCCCGGGGTGGCGGCGCAGATGTTCGAGGTGTTGGCGAGCGAGGGCATCAACATCGAGATGATCAGCACGTCGGCCATCCGGATTTCGTGCGTCGTGTCCGAGACCGACGTCGAGAAGGCGGTGCGGGCGTTGCACCGCGCGTTCCAGCTCGAAGACGTCGGCGGGGAGGCCTGACGTGCCCCGGGTCGGCGTGATCGGGGCCACTGGTCTCGTCGGCACCGAGATGCTGCGCGTCCTCGAGGAGCGCGCCTTCCCCGTCGACGAGCTGCGGGTCTTCGCGTCGCCCCGCTCGGAGGGACGCAAGCTCCCGTTCGCCGGGCACGAGGTCGTGTGCCAGGTGCTGCGCGACGGCTGCTTCGACGGCCTCGACTTCGTCATCGTCGACGTCGACGATCCGCTCGCGCTCGAGTGCGCGCCCGCGGCCGCGGCGGCGGGCGCCAAGGTCGTCGACAACTCGGCCGCATTCAGAATGGATCCCGACGTGCCCCTGGTCGTCGCCGAGATCAACCCCGGGGACCTGCGCTCGATGCCGAAGGGCATCGCGTCCTGCCCCAACTGCACGACCATGGTGTTGGTCGTGGGGCTGGCGCCGCTGCACCGCGCCGCCGGGCTCGAGCGCATGGTCGTGTCGACGTACCAGTCGGTGTCGGGTCACGGCGTCGCCGGGATGCGCGAGCTCGACGAGCAGTGGACGAAGGGCGCGGGCCAGGCGGATCGGCTGCGCCGCGCCGGTGCGATCGAGGGTGGCGTCGAACCGGGCGAGGTGTGGGACCGTCCGATCGCCGGCAACGTCATCCCGCTCGCGGGCTCGATGCGCGCGGCGGGCTACACGTCCGAAGAGGTGAAGCTGGTCGACGAGAGTCGCAAGATCCTCCACGCACCCGAGCTCGCAGTGAGCGTCACGTGTGTGCGCGTGCCCGTGTACGTCGGGCACGCCATGACCGCGAACCTGCGCTTCTCGCGGCCGATGGCAGCCGGGGAGGCCGCCGAGCTGCTGGCGGACGCGCCCGGCGTCCAGCTCGTCGACGGTGGCAACGGCCATCCCACGCCGCTCGAATCGGCCGGCATCGACCCCGTGCTGGTGGGCCGGATCCGGGAGGACCCGTCCGAGCCCGGCAGCCTCAACCTCTGGGTCACTGGCGACAATCTCCGCAAGGGCGCCGCCCTCAACTCGGTGCAGATGGCCGAGCTCTTGCTCGAGGGCTGAGAACCCCGCCAGCCAGGCCGAAGGGAACGACCGCTACGGCCACCAGGGTGGGGATGAAGCGCTACGCCGTATCGCCGACGCGATGCGTTCGGTCAGCCGCAACATCGACTGCGTCTCCCGCTACAGCGGTGAGGAGTTCGCAATGGTGCTGGTGCGCGCGGACGTGGGCGGCGCCCAGGATGTGCTCCGCCGCCTCCAGCGGGGCCTGGCGGTCGAACGAGGTCACCACCTTCTCGGCCAGGGTGCGGTCCACCGCACCGGCGAGAGCGTCCGGCAACCCTCGCCCGCGCCGACGGCGCCCTCTACGAGGCCAAGGCCACCGGCCGCAACCGGGTCGAGGTGGCGCGCAGCGAGATCGCCAACGTCACCCCGCTGCCCCGGGCGGTCGGCTGATGGCCCGCGACGGATCCATGATCAGCTCGACCGCCGCCCACGTCGACGCCGCGAACGGGTAGAAGACGAGCGGCCCGCCCAGCGCGACCACCAGCCCGACCGCGAACACGGGCAGCAACGGGACATCGCCGCCGGTCGCGGCCATCGCGAAGATGTAGCCGATCAGAGTGAGGAACAGCAGACCCTCACTGACAGCGAAGTTGAGGACCCACACGCCGAGGAAGAAGCCCTCCTCGGCCGCGAACTCGTACTCGCACGAGGGGCACCGCTCGCGCAGCCGGAGATAGGTCCGGAAAATGCCGCGACTGCCGCAGCGAGGGCAGTGCCTCAGCAGTGAGCGGGCGATCCGACGCAGCGGTGTCGCGGAGGTCGCCGCCGAGACGGGGCGCACGAGTCGAACGTACCGTCGCGCTCGGGTGCTCAAACGGCAGCGGCCGCTAGCCTGCCCGCGGTGGCCGAATGGCGACGCTTGGGGTTCGCGATCGGCGCCCTCGTCGCGGTCACGGCGGCCGGCACGATCGGGTACGTCGTTCTCGGCTTCACGCCGCTCGACGCGCTCTACCAGACCGTCACCACCGTCACAACGGTGGGCTTTCGAGAGGTCGAGCCGCTCTCGGCGACGGGCAAGGTCTTCACCATCGCGGTCATCGTCGTCGGCGTAGGGACCGCGCTGTACACGTTCGGCGTCGTCATCGAGACACTGCTCGAGGACCGGCTGCCAGAAGTGTTCGGGAGGCGTCGTATGGAACGCAGGATCGCAGCGATGAGCGGCCACGTCATCGTCTGTGGCTGGGGTCGGGTCGGGCCGGGCCATTGCGCGAGAGCTCGTGGCGATGGACACCGAGGCGGTCGTGATCGACAACGACCCGGATCGGCTCCAAGGCCTACCGCATCCCGTTCTGCTCGGTGACGCCACCGAGGACGACGTGCTCGAGCGAGCGGGCGTGCGTCGGGCGCGTGCTCTCGTCGCCGCCTTGAGCACCGATGCCGGCAACCTGTTCGTGACCATCAGCGCCCGGGCTCTGCGGCCCGAGCTGTTCATCGTGGCCCGCGTGCGGGTGGAGGTGAACGAGGACAAGCTGCGGCGCGCCGGCGCCGACCGGGTCGTGAACCCGCAGAGCATCGGCGGCGCCCGCATGGCCGCGTTCGTGCTCCAGCCCCATGTCACCGAGTTTCTCGACGTGGTGATGCACGACCGTGACATCGAGTTCCGACTCGAGGAGGTTCCGGTTCCGGAAGGCTCGCCGATCGCGGGTTCGAGCATCCGCGACGCCCACGTCCGCGATCGGACGGGGGCGCTGGTTTTGGCGCTGCGCGACCGCGGCGGCGCGTTCACGACGAATCCCTCACCCGAGACCGTGATCCACGCCGGGCAGGTCGTGATCGCGATCGGCATGCCTGACGACCTCGACGCCCTCGAGCGACTCGTCGCCGGTCAGACGCCCCGCCTGCCGCGGTGACGGGTGTCAGCGTTTCGACCGCTTGGGCCTCGGGGAGAAGTTCGGCGTGACCGGTGATGCGGGGCCAGGATCGACGCGGGCCCGTTTCTCCGCGTCGGTCGAACGGGTCGATCAGCAGCGACCCGTCGTGTGGCTCATGGGTGAGTTGGACATGAGCACAGCGCCGGCCCTGCGCAGCATCCTCGATACGGTCCCCGGCGCGGTCACCCTGGAATGCGGTGATCTGGAGTTCATCGATTCGAGCGGGCTGGCACTGATCGTCAAGGCACACAGCCAGCGCCACGGCGAGCTTGAGCTTCGCAACCTGCGTCCGTTCGCTCGCGAATTCTTCGAGATCACCGGCCTAGCGTCACTGCTGGCCGTGGATCGTGGTCCCGCTGAATCGGTTTCGTAACCGCCCGTGCCGGGAACGCGTGAGTACGTGACGGACCCTGTGCCAGGCGCACACGTGATCCTGGACGGATCCCCGGCGGCACCAGGAGAAGCCCGGGAGTTGATCGTCGAGGCCCTCGCTTCTGCGCCCGCGAGGGCGGTGGCGGTGGCCGAGTTGTTGGCGAGTGAGCTCGTCGCAGCCGCGGTGCGGCACGGTTCACCCCGGCTCGCGTTCGCGGTGCACCGCCAAGGTGATTCGGCACGGATCGAAGTCGCGGAACAGACCGCCGAGGTCGACAAGGCTGCGATTGCAGCGATTGACCCGGCTCCTGAGGAGGAGTGGAGCACCCGGATTCTGGAAGCCTTAGCCCGCCGCCACGGCCGCGAGATGCGCAGTGACGGCATGATGACCTGGGTGGAGATCGACATCCGCTGATCGTTCTTCTGAGTCGGGACGGCGGGATTTGAACCCGCGACCTCAGCGTCCCGAACGCTGCGCGCTAACCAAACTGCGCTACGTCCCGAACTGCTCAGTCTAGGACCGGGCACCCACCGGCTCGCCCTCGAGTAGTTGCTTGGCAGCCCGGCGGAGGATGCCGGCGTCGATCGGCTTGACCAGTTCGGCGTCGACGTCGGCGCGCTTGGCCAGGAACCGGTCGGCCTCGCGGTCGAGCAGTAGCAGGATCTTCGAGCGCGGCAGCCGGCCGGCCGACTCCTCCAGGCGCAGATCGATCGCGACCGCGACTCCGCCCATGTTGCCGATCTGAAGGTCGAGGATCACCAGGTCGGGCTGCTCCCGCGCCACCGCGTCGCGTACGTCCTGCCCGCGGGTGACCTCCACGACCTCCTGGCCCGGTGAGACGAACGCCGACCGCACCTGGTCGCGGACCCACTCGGCGTCGGCGGCGACGATGATCGTGCTCATCGGCGGCGAACCTAGCCTGCAGCTCGCGCCGGGGCGCCCCCGGACGCGAACACGTGCCGGCCGACTTCGGACAGCGCGTCGAAGTCGTACACGTCGCGGGCCAGGAACGGCACGTACGTCACCGCCGCATCCTCGACCCGTGCCTTCATGCCCTCGAACTGGCCCCGTTCTCGCTCCGAGACCTCCTGGAAGTCGGCCAGGTTGGAGTACAGGGCGGTCAACCGCTCGGCCGCGCCGTGCCGCTCGGGATCGCCGTCCGTCGTCGCCAACGTCGCCGCCCGCGCCCGCAGACCCTCGGGCCGTTCCTCGCCGAAGCGGGGGTGCACCCGGTTCACGATCAGGGCGTCGACGGGCAGGTCGCTCTCGGCCAGCTTGCTGGCGAAGAACGTGGCCTCGTCGACCGCGTCCCGCCGGGGTGATGTCACCAGCACGAAGCTGGTCTCCCCGCCCGCCAGCAGCTCGAGCACATGGACGGCGCGGTCACGGAAGCCCTCCTCCATGCCCTCGAACGCGCGGAAGAACGCAACCACGTCGTCGATCGCCTCGGCGCCGACCACTTTCGACACCGTCCGCAGGAACGCCTGCACCGCCCGGCCCGCGACCCGCAGGTAGGCCCGGGTCGGCATCATCAGCATCCGGAAGATCCGGTTGTCGAGCAGCGAGGTCAGGCGCCGGGGCGCGTCGAGGAAGTCGAGGGCGTGACGCGTGGGCGGCGTGTCGACGACGATCAACTCGTAGCCGCCCTCCTCGTGGAGCTCGTAGAGCTTCTCCATGGCCATGTACTCCTGCGTGCCCGACAGCGCGCCCGAGATGCTGCGGTAGAAGCGGTTGTCCAGGATGCGGTCGACCTGCTCGGGATCACCGGAGTACTTCGCCACCAGCCCGTCGAACGTCGACTTGGTGTCGAGCATGAGCGCCGACAACCGGCCCCCTGCCGGCGCGTTGCCATCGGGGTCCCACAGCCGTCGGTCGATCTCGTGGGCGGTGTTCGACAGCGCATTGAGCCCGAGGGTGTTGGCGAGACGCTTGGCCGGGTCGATCGTGACGACGACGGCGTTGCGGCCCCGCCGAGCGCCCTCGACCGCGAGCACGGCCGAGACCGTCGTCTTGCCGACCCCGCCGGTCCCGCAGCACACGACGATGCCGCGCTCGGCGACCAGCTCGGTCAGGTGGTCGCTCATCCTCTTCCGCTCCCGGCCCGTCGGGCCGGGCCGCTCGGGCCCCGGCTTGCTGCGGCGCAGGATACCTGCGCCGCGGTCGCTCGCCTCAAGTCCGCGCCGGCACCGGCAGCGCCTCGACCTCGGCGGTGAAGACGTCGGCGAGCAGCTCGACCTCGGCCGGCCCGAGGTCGGCGGTGTAGAGGAACGGCAGGCGTATCTGGGGCAGCGGCAGCCGCCGGGCAAGGCGGTCGGCCTGCTCCTGCTGGAGGGCATGGCGCTCGGCGCGGAAGGCGGCGGCGGCGGCCAGGTCGACGGCCTCCTGCGGTCGCACGAACACGTCGGCCACGCCGGCGTCGCGCTCGACCTCCTCGGCGCTCGGCGCCTTCTCGTCGAGCCCGGCGATCGCGGGCGCGCAACCGTTGATGACGACTGGCGCGAGCTTGATTCCCACGCGGTCCTCGAGGGTGTACGCGGTGTCGACGAGCTCGTTGACCGGAGTCTCCTCCGGGATCGTGACCAGCATCACCTGGCAGCGGGCGGGATCGGCGAGCAGCTCGATCACCGCGTTGGCCTGGGCGTTGATCGGCCCGACCTTGACCGCGTCGAGGAGACCGCGCGGCGAGGTGAGGAAGGTCACCGCGTGGCCGGCGGCGGGTGCGTCCACGATGATCAGGTCGAAGCGCGACTCGACGTCGATCGCCTTGACCTTGCCGAGGACGAGGATGTCCTTCATGCCGGGGACGGCGGTCGAAACCACGTCGAGCGCGCCCGACTTCACCAGGCGCTTCGAGATGCGCTTCAGCCCGTGGGTCTCGAGGTACTCGAGCAGCGCCTCGTCGGGCGTGAGCGTGCGAGCCGTCACGCCGGGCCGCAGCTCGGCTTCCTCGTAGGTGAGCGGCGGGCGTCCGAACGCCGTTGCCAGCCCCGATTTGCCCTCGACCTCCACGATCAGCACGCTCGTGCCCGCGCGAGCCGCCGCCGTGGCGAGGGCAGCGGTGACCGTCGTCTTTCCGACGCCACCTTTTCCCGCCACGATCACGACCCGAGAAGTGGAGCAGAAGCGCTCGAGCTCCATCGCCGTTCATGCTACGGGAGCCCTCATGCCGCGCCCGCCTCGGCGTTCCATCGCCCGCCGCCTCGCCGCTCTCGGTGCGCTTGGAGTGGCGGCCGCGCTCTCGTGGGTCGGGGGCGCACCCGCGGCGGCGGGAGAGCCGGCCGGAATCGACGTGGTGCAGGTGGAAGGGCTGCTCGACCCGCCCAACCTGTCGCTCGTGCGGAGCTCGGTGCGCGACGCCAACGAGCGCGGCTCGACCCTGCTCGTGCTCCAGATCGACTCGGCGGGCGCTGTCGACGTAGACGTCGACTCGGCGGCGCGCGCGATCCGCGAATCGGGCGTTCCGGTGGTCGCGTGGGTCGGGCCGTCGGGCTCCGATGCCAAGGGCGCGGCCACGCTGCTCGTCGAAGCCGCGCACATCGCGTCGGTCTCGTCGGGATCGGCGGTGGGCCCGGCGGTGCCGCTGCGGCTCGACCGGCCCGGCGAGCCGCCCGAAGCTCAGGTTGCCGACGACCTCGCCACGCTGGCGGAGGCGACCGACCGCGAGCCCGAGGGTGCCCGCCGCCTCGCCGATGAACGGCTCTCGGGTGAGCAGGCCCGGCGCGCCGGCGCGGTCAACGTCCTCGAGCCGACCCTGGGCGAGCTGATCGTCTCGCTCGACGGTCGCGTCGTCACCACCGCCGCCGGCGACCAGGAGCTGCAGACGGCCAAGGTCATCGGGAAGGGCACCGACCGGCGGCGCCAACCGAACCAGGAGATCCGCTTCAACCGGCTGCCGCTCGACGCCCAGGTGCTCCACACGCTCACGAGCCCGTCGATCGCGTATCTGCTGTTCGTGGCTGGGCTCGCGCTGATGGTCTTCGAGTTCTACACCGCCGCCATCGGCCTCGCCGGCCTCACCGGCGCGGTCGCGCTCGTCGGCGCGTTCATCGGGTTCTCCCACCTGCCCGTCGAGTGGTGGGCGGTCGGCCTGCTGATGCTGGCGGTGTTCGGGTACGCGATCGACGTGCAGGCCGGGCGGACCGGAGTGTGGACCGTTATCGGCACAGGCGCGCTCGTCGCCGGCTCGCTCACGCTCTATGGCGGGTCATCCCGGCTCGACCCACCGTGGTGGGTGCTGGCGATCGTCATCGTCGGCACCGCGCTGTTCATGCTCGGCGCCATGCCGACGGTGATCCGCAGCCGGTTCTCGACTCCGACGGTCGGGCGGGAGGGGATGATCGGCGGGATGGGCGAGGCCGAGGTCGACGTGGCGCCCGAGGGCGTCGTCGTCATCGAGGGAGCGCGCTGGCGCGCCCGCACCAACCGGGCCACACCCATCGAAGCCGGGGGCGCGGTGCGGGTGGTGGCGGTCGACGGGCTGGTCCTCGAGGTCGAGCCCGAGGAGGGTGGCGCCCGCGACTACCGCCACTAGCGCCCTGATTCGCCGATTTCAACCCTTGTCGATTCGGGAGGTCCGGTATACGTTCGCCCCGAGGGGCGCGCGGAGGACGAGGGGGGATCCGTGGCCGTCCGGATGGTCCAGGACAGGACGTGGCAGTTGCAGGCGGCCTGTCGCGGGCCGGAGTCGGCCCTCTTCTTCCCGCCCACCTACGCCGAGCGGAAGGACGAGCGCGACGCCCGCGAAGGCCATGCCAAGTCGATCTGCGCGCTGTGCCCGGTCCGGAGCGAGTGTCTCGACTACGCGGTCGGCGTCGGCGAGCAACACGGCATCTGGGGCGGCCTCACCGAAGCCGAGCGCCGACTCCTCGTCACGCCCGCGCCGACCTGAGCCCCGCCCGCCTGAGCGTCAGCCCCGCAGCGTTGCCGCGCCCGGGATCCGCTCGTCGCCGCGGCGCCTCGTCACGCCTTCAGCGTCGAGGCGGTTGAGGATCGGCAGGACGAATTTGCGGGTGGAGCCGAGCAGGTCGCGCGCGTCGGCCACCGTCAACGACCCCCGCTCCCGCAGCGCGTCCTGAACCCGCGCCCGCGCGTCGTCGAGCGCGGCGGCCGCGAACACGATTCCGTCCAGGTCGACGAGCGCGCCTTCGCGCACCAGCGTGCGCACGAGACCGCCATCGGCGTCGAGCGTCGCGGGATCGGGAGGCGCGAACGGCTCGGCCTCGAGCCGGGCGATGAGTGCCTGCGCCTCGGGCGAGTCGGCGACCCGACCACGGTGGGACGCCAGCCGGACCACGCCCCGTTCCACCACCAGCCCGTCGCCGCTGGTGATTGCGGCGCGCAGCCGGGCGGGATCGACTCGGACGGCGGTTGCGAGCGTCTGCACCTCGACGCCAGGTTCGAGCGGGTGGTCGCGATGGTGGGTCTCGACGCGCTCGGCGACCAGCTCTCTCACGCGCGCCAGCTCGGGCGTGGCCACCAGCCAGCGCTCGACGCGGACCGCGTCGCCCGCCGCCTCGAGATCGTCGGCCAGCGCCGTCACCTCTCCCGGTCCTGCTCCCGCCAGGGGCCCCAGCGCCTCCACCTCCAGCCACCGGTGTGCCGCGAGCAGGCGCGGACCCGGGGGCAGGGACAGGCGCGCCGGCGCGTCGCGGGCCTTGTCCTCCGGAGCGACGTCGAGGACCTCGGCGCCGCCGATGGTCCGGCGCCGGCCGGAGTCGCGGAGGACGAGGTGGTCGCCCGGCGCCAGCGGGGCGGACCGTTCCAGCCGTAGCCGGGCGAAGCGTCGCTCCCCGTCGAGTACCCGGAGCCGTCCCTCGTACTCGCCCGACCCGACGTAGCACTGCACCCGCGCCCGCTTGGGGAAGTCCTTCCCGCCCATGGCCCGCAGCGCGACGTCGAAGACACTGGTCTGCACCCATTGGCCGGTCTTGATCACTCCGTCGCCGCGGGCGATCTGGTCGTAGTCGATGCCGGCGAGGTTGAGGGCGACGCGGGTACCGGGGCCGACGGTCTCGACCTGGCGGTGCGCGGTCTCGATGGCGCGGATCCGGCCGCGGCGGGCGCGCGGCCCGATCTGCACCTCTTCGTCGACGCGCAGGCTGCCACCCGTCAGCGTGCCGGTCACGACCGTCCCCGCGCCCTTCGCCGCGAACACCCGATCGACCCACAGTCGCGGCCGGCCGCGGTCGGCGGGCGCGGGCGCGCCTGCGAGCGCGGCGTCGAGGGCGCGGCGCAGGTCGTCCAGTCCCCGGCCCGAGACCGAGTCGCACACGACCACGGTGGCGTGCTCGAGCGACGAGCCCGCGAGGTGGTCGTCGAGCTCGAGTCGGGCGAGCTCGACGGTTTCGTCGTCGACGGCGTCGGCCTTCGTGAGCGCGACCAGGCCGTGGCGCACGCCGAGCAGTTCGACGATGCGTAGGTGCTCCTCGCTCTGGGGCATCCAGCCCTCGTTGGCCGCGACCACGAGGAGCACGACGTCGACCGCTCCGACACCCGCGAGCATGTTCTTGATGAACCGGACGTGCCCGGGGACGTCGACGAAGCCGATCTCCTGGCCCGACGGGAGCGTGGCGAACGCGAACCCGAGATCGATTGTCAGGCCCCGCTCCTTCTCCTCCGGGAAGCGGTCGGGGTCGGTGCCGGTCAACGCCCGCACCAGTGACGACTTGCCGTGGTCGACGTGTCCCGCGGTGGCTACGACGCGCATGCGGTCCGGAGCGCCTCCGCCAGATTGGTGTCGTCCAGCGGATCGATCGTGCGCAGGTCGCACACCACCGTGTCGTCTTCCAGGCGCGCGACCACGCCGTGCTCGCGCAGGCGGGCGAGGAGGCGCTCACCGCTGGGACCCGGCGCGTCCACCCCGACTCCGGCCGACGGGATCGTCAGGCCCGGCAAGGCTCCACCCCCGGCCACCGCCTCGGTGTCGACGA
Source organism: Actinomycetota bacterium (assembly GCA_013695115.1). Taxonomy (GTDB): domain Bacteria; phylum Actinomycetota; class Acidimicrobiia; order IMCC26256; family JACDBD01; genus JBPCMN01. The sequence continues at coordinate 22,098 of JACDBD010000417.1, forward strand.
CCTTGCCCCCGGGGACGCCGGCCGCGATGACCTCGGCTCGAGCGCTCAGGTCGTCGACCGAACCGGTCGCCATGCGCCAGAGCGGGATCCCGGTGGCGTCGCCGGAGAGGTAGGAGAAGGCGACGGCCTGGAGGGCGGCGAGAGTCATCTTGTCGGCCCGGGTTGCCCGCGCCAGCGGGTGTCGGGCCACCGACCCGATCAGGTCGGCGCGACCCGCGAGGATGCCGGCCTGCGGTCCACCGAGGAGCTTGTCGCCCGAGAACGTGACCAGCGCCGCGCCCGCCTCGACGGCCTGGCGCACCCCGGGCTCGTCGCGCAGCCAGGACGGCCGGCGTGGGAGCCACGGGGTCGACTCGTCGAGCAGGCCCGACCCCGCGTCGACGATCACCGGCGGCCCGAGGGTGACGAGCTCGCTCACCGGGGTGGTCTCGACGAAGCCGACCATGCGGTAGTTGGACGCGTGGACCTTGAGGACGAGCGCGGTCTCGGGACCGATCGCCTCGACGTAGTCGGCGCGTCGGGTCCGGTTCGTCGTCCCGACCTCGACGAGCCGGCAGCCCGACTCGGCCATGATCTCGGGCACCCGGAAGCCGCCGCCGATCTCGACCAGCTCGCCGCGCGAGACGACGACCTCCCTCCCGCGCGCGAGCGCCGCCAACGCCAGCAGCACCGCGGCGGCGTTGTTGTTGACGACCAGGCCGGCCTCGGCGCCGCACGCCTGCGCCAGCAGCGCACCGGCGTGCTCGTGGCGCGATCCCCGCTCGCCGGTGTCGAGGCGGTACTCGAGATTGGAGTAGCCCGCCGCTACCTGGCGCGCGGCGTCGAGCGCGTCGTCGGCGACGGGAGCCCGCCCGAGGTTGGTGTGGATGAGCACACCGGTGGCGTTGAGCACGGGACGGAGCAGCGCTGCGCCGATCGCCGCCGCCCGCTGTTTCGCGTCGCCGATCACGTCGTCCGGGTCGACCGGGTCTCCTCGCTCGGCCTGCGCCCGGGCGGCAGCGACGGCCTCGCGCGCACACGCGGCCAGGATCTCGTGCGGGAGGCCGTCGAGCTCCTGGATCACCCGCTCCACCGAGGGCAGCGTCCGGCGCGCATCCACCCTCGTAGAATAAGGAGTCGTGCCACCTTCCCGAGGCCCCGCCGCTCGTAGTCCCGTTTCCGAGCGGTGACGATCCGCGAGGCGGCGACGGTGATGCTGGTTCGCGACGACCCCGATCTCGAGGTCTTCATGCTGCGGCGCAACCTCGATTCCGAGTTTGTCGCCGGCGCGTACGTCTTCCCCGGAGGCGCGGTCGATGACGACGACCGCGATCCCGCGCTACTGGCCCGCGTGCACGGTCGGAGCGACGCCGAGGCCAGCGAGCTGCTCGGGCTGCCCGGCGGCGGGCTGGGGTTCTGGGTGGCGGCGATCCGCGAGTCTTTCGAGGAGGCGGGCGTCGTGCTCGCCCGCTGGGCCGACGACGGTGAGCTCGTCGGCTTCGACGACCCCGCCACCGCGGCCCGGTTCGAGCAGGCACGGCTGGCGATCGGCCGGGGCGAGCGCCCGTTCCTCGACTTCGTGTTGAGCGAGGACCTGCTCCTCGACGCCGGCGCCCTCCATCTCTTCTCCCACTGGATCACACCGCCGGGGGCACCCCGCCGCTACGACACCTGGTTCTTCGTCGCCGAGGCGCCCGAAGGTCACGCCTACCTCCACGACGACACCGAGACGGTCGAGTCAGCGTGGGTCCGTCCCGCCGACGCGCTCGAGCAGGCGAAGCGGGGCGAGATCGAGCTGATCTTCCCCACGATGCGGAGCCTGGTGACGATGGGTGAGTTCGAGCGCGCGGACGCGTTCGTCGACGCCGTCCGAGGCGCGACCGCCGGCCCTCAGCCGCGCTTCGTCGCCGACCACAACGGCGCCCGGGTATTGCTGCCCGGCGAAGAGGGGGTGGCCTGATGCCTGACATGACGCCGGGCGTGCCCAGCGCGCTCTCGCCGCTCGTGCGACGGATCGTCGCTCCCAACCCCAGCTTCATGACCGGGCCCGGGACCAACACCTACCTCGTCGGCATCGACGAGGTCGCGGTCATCGACCCCGGCCCCGACGACAAGAAGCACATCGATGCCATCGTCGGCGCGTCGATGAAGGAGCGGGTCCGGTGGGTCATCCTCACCCACACCCATCCCGACCACGCGCCGGGCACGGCCCGACTGGTGAAAGCGACCGGCGCCGAGGTACTGGCGTTCGCGAAGCGCGACCCCGTGGTGACTCCCGACCGCGCCATCGGCGACGGCGCCGTCATCGACGGGACCGAGTGGGGCCTCGAGGCCATCCACACCCCGGGGCACGCGCCCAACCACCTGTGCTTCTTTCTCGAGGAGGAGCGGGTGCTGTTCACCGGCGACCACATCCTCAACGGCACCACGACGGTGGTGTCGCCCAAGGCCGGCGGCGGCATGATCGACTACATGAAGTCGCTGGAGCGGCTGCGGAAGCTGCGCACCCTCCGCATCTGCCCGGGTCACGGCGACGTGATCGAGGAGCCCCGGGCGAAGATCGACGAGTACATCGCCCACCGCAAGATGCGCGAGCGGCAGATCCTCAAGGTGCTCAAGGACGGCCCGGTGAAGATCCCCGACATCGTGGGCAAGCTCTACACTGACACCCCCGACGAGCTCCTTGAGATGGCCGGGCATCAGGTGCACGCGCATCTGCTCAAGCTGCGCACCGAAGGCAAGGTCGAAGGCGGCTCGGTGAAATCCGTTTGGAAGCTGGTCTGATCCTGGCCACGATGCCGGGCATGGCTGATATCCGCGAGCTCGGAGCGGCAGAGACGCGGCTCGGGTTCGCGGCGATACGGGAGCTGCGGACGGATCTCGAGTCCGAGGACGAGTTCGTGCGCCGGGTCGATGAAGTGCAACGGCCCGAGGGCTACCGGCTCGTCGGTGCGTTCGAGGAGGGAGCGGAGGACGCCGCCGCGGTCGCGGGGTTTCGTCTCGGCAACAGCCTGGCCTGGGGCCACTTCCTCTACGTCGACGACCTCGTCACCCGGGAGGCGTACCGCTCGAGGGGCCACGCCGGGGCGCTCATGGACTGGCTGGTCGAAGAGGCGGGGCGGCTCGGCTGCGATCAGTTCCACTTGGACTCGGGGACGCAACGCCACGACGCCCACCGCTTCTACCTCTCCCACGGCCTCCACATCCCCGGCTTCCACTTCGCTCGCGTGCTGCGGCGTTAGCTCTGGAGGTTGGCCTCGGCGATCTCGAAGATGCGGGCGGTGCAGCTGCTGAGGTCGACCGGGGGGAGCAGCTCGTCGACGATGCGACGGGCGACGTGGCGGAACTCGCTCCCCGCCGGTCCCTCGGGATCGTCCAGCACGGCCGGCCGGCCGGTGTCGCCACCGGCGGACACACCGGGTTCGATCGGCACCCGCCCGATCAACGGTGCGCCGATCTGACTCGCGAGGGCCGCGCCCCCGCCTTCGCCGAAGATCGGGTGCCGCGATCCGTCGGGCGCGACGAACTCGCTCATGTTCTCGAGGACGCCCACGACTTTCAGGTAGCTACGGCGCGCCATGTCGGCTACCCGCACCGCGACCTTCTGGGCCGCCAGCGCCGGCGTGGTCACGACGAGCATCTCGGTGCTCGGGAGCAACCGCGACAGCGCCATCTGGATGTCGCCGGTGCCGGGCGGCATGTCGATGAGCAGGTAGTCCATGTCGCCCCAGCGCACGTCGGTGAGGAACTGCTCGAGCGCCTTGGACAGGATCAGGCCGCGCCACATGAGCGCGGTGCCTTCGTCGTCGACGAGGAAGCCCATCGAGATGACCTTGATCAACCCCGGGGGGCCGCCGGGCTCGTCGAGGTTCGGCACCTCGACCGTGTTGGGGTCGATCTTCCCGTCCGAGCCGCCCAATCGTCCCTCGACCCCGAGCATGCGGGGGACGCTGAACCCCCAGATGTCGGCGTCGAGGACGCCAACGGTGCGGCCCTGCGCCGCCAGCGCGGCGGCGAGGTTCACCGTGACCGACGACTTCCCTACGCCGCCCTTGCCACTGGCGACCGCCAGCACCCGCGTCGACGACGGCACCATCGTGTCGGGCGCGTTCTCCTTGGCCTCCCACCGCGCCCGCTGCATGACCGCGGAGCGCTCCTCCTGGGTCATCTCGCCGTACTCGACGTCGACGGCGGTGACGCCGCGCAGCCCCCGCACCTTCGACTCGACGTCGCTCTTGATCTGGCCCCGCAGGGGGCAACCGGCGGTCGTCAACGCGACCTTCACCGTGACCGCGCCGCCGTCGTCGACCCGAACGTCCTTCACCATGCCGAGGTCGACGATGCTGGCGCCGAGCTCGGGGTCGATCACGCCCTCGAGCATGCGCCGCACCTCGTCGGGGTTCGGCGGAGGCCCGGCGATCGCCTCGTGGACGGGCGCGCCGGGGTCGTCGGGATCGGGGGTGCGGAAGGTCATAGGCCGTCTCGAGTCACTGACCAATAAAACCACTGCTCGTCTTGAAAATATGCCCCTCCGGGGCTAGCGTCAATCTGCGATGGACCAGCTCACCGTGCTCAAGGCGCTGGGCGACGAGACCCGCTTCACTCTCTACCGCGAGCTGGCCACGTCGACGGCGGCGCTGTCCGCCCACGACCTGGCCGACCGGCTCGGGCTGCACGCCAATACCGTCCGCCTGCACCTCGAGCGGCTCCGGGAGGCCGAGCTCGTCGACGTCGAGGTCGTCCACCGCGGCACCGTCGGGCGGCCCCATCACCTCTACTTCCTGGCCGACGGCGCCCCCAGCCTCGGCTTCGACCCGCCCGCCCACGCGCTGCTCGCCGGGCTGATGGCGGCGATGGCCGAGCGGATCGGCGCCGACGCCGACGACGCCGCCGACACCGGCCACGCCTGGGGGGTTGATGCCGGCCGGCGCACCCGCAGCCGCAGCTGCCTCAAGGCGCTCGAGGGCGAGTTGAGCCGCCTGGGATTCGAGCCCACCGCCGAGGCCGCCGACGGCGAGTACGAGGGGTCGACGCGCATCCACTTCCTGCACTGCCCGTTCCGCGAGCTCGCCGAGGCCTACCCCGAGCTCGTGTGCAACCTCCACCGCGGCCTGTGCGAGGGCGTGGTCGATCAGGTGGGTGGGGGAACAGTGGAGGAGTTCGCCACGTTGTACGACCACGAGCCGTGCCACGTGACGGTTTCGACCGCCGACCGGGTATCATGACCCTGTTGGCTGAACCGCGGGAGACGACATGCTGACCATGACCGAGACCGCTTCGACCAAGGTCAAGGAGCTGATCGAGGCCGAGGGCAATCCCGAGTTGGTCCTGCGCGTGGCCGTTCGCCCCGGGGGGTGTTCGGGTCTCAGCTACGAGATGTTCTTCGACACCGACGTCACCGCCGAGGACATCGCCGCCGAGCAGGGCGGGATCAGAGTGGTGACCGACCCGGCCAGCGATCAGTACCTGACGGGCGCCTCGCTCGACTACAAGGACGGGCTCCAGGGCGCCGGCTTCACCATCAACAACCCCAATGTCAGCCGCACCTGCGGCTGTGGACAGTCGTTCAGCTGACCCGCTGACCGGCTCGAAAACGGCCCCGCCTGAGGCGGGGC
>JACDBD010000432.1 GCA_013695115.1 Actinomycetota bacterium
CGTCGAGGGCGTCGGCGGGAAGGCGGCGGCGATCGCCGCCGACGTTCCGACGCCGACGACCGCGCCCGCATCGTGCCCGAGGTCGAGGCCGCGCTCGGCTCCGTCGACATCCTCGTCAACAACGCCGCCGCCGCCTTCTACCGCCCCACCGCCGACTTCCCCCTGAAGCGCCGGCGCCTGAGCTTCGAGCTCAACGTGCACGCCCCGCTCGACCTCGCCCAGGCGGTGCTGCCGGGGATGCGGGCACGCGGGGACGGCTGGATCGTGAACGTCTCGAGCGCGACGTCGAAGCACCCGAAGGGCCCGCCGTTCGATCCCGGCATCGCGCTCGGCGGCATCACCACGATCTACGGCGCGAGCAAGGCCGCGCTCGAGCGGGTGACGACCGGCCTGGCGGCGGAGGTGCACGGTGACGGCATCGCGGTGAACTCGCTCGCGCCGGTGGCGGCGGTGCGGACGCCGGGAGCCGAGGCCCACATCGGCAAGGTGATGGACGCTCATCCCGAGATCGTCGAGCCGGTCGAGGTCATCGCCGAGGCCGCGCTGGCCCTCGCCACCTGCGACCCCGCCACGTTGACCGGTCGCATCCTGTACTCGGGGCCGTTCCTCGCCGAGCTCAACCGCAAGCCTCGGACGCTCGACGGCACGGAGGTGGCCTCGGCATGAAGGACTCGCGCATCCTGGTCACCGGCCCGAGCGGTCAGGTGGCGCTCCCGCTCACCACCGCACTCGCCCACGACAACGAGGTGTGGGGCGTGGCGCGTTTCAAGGACGCGGCGGCCAAGGAGCGGCTCGAGGATGCGGGCGTGCAATGCGTGCCCGTCGACCTCGCCTCCGGCGACTTCGACGGCCTGCCCGACAAGGTGGACTACGTGCTGAACCTCGCGGTCTCCCACGGCGGGCCCGACGCCTTCGACCGCGACCTCGCCCTCAACGCCGAGGCCACCGGGCTGCTCATGCAGCGCTTCCGCGACGCCAAGGCGTTCCTGCACTGCTCGTCCACCGGCGTGTACGAGCCCGCCGGACATCACCAGTTGAAGGAGACCGACCCCCTCGGCGACAACCACCGGGTCATGTTGCCGACCTACAGCATCTGCAAGATCGCGGCCGAGGCCGTCGCCCGCACCGCCGCCCGCCAGCTCGATCTGCCCACCGTCATCACCCGGCTCAACGTCCCCTACGGCGACAACGGCGGCTGGGCCGCCTTCCACCTCGAGATGATGCTGGCCGGTCAGCCCGTTCCCGTGCACACGGACGCGCCCAGCCTCTACAACCCGATCCATGACGACGACATCGTCCGCCAACTCCCTGGGATGCTCGAGGCCGCGAGCGTGCCGGCGACGATCGTCAACTGGGGCGGGACCGAGCAGGCCAGCGTCGAGGACTGGTGCGCCTACCTCGGTGAGGTCACCGGCCTGGAGCCGAAGCTGACGTCGACCGACCAGACCATCAGCAGCGTCACCATCGACACAACCAAGATGCACGAGCTCGTCGGCGAGACGAAGGTGGGCTGGCGCGACGGGTACCAGCGGATGGTCGCGTCCCTGCACCCCGAGTTGCTCGACAAGTAGGAGACCGGCGTGCTCTCGTCGATGGACGACTACCCGCTGCACCAGACGGCGGAGCCGATCCGCAACGTCGCCAGCAGCGACCGCAACTTCTACGACCGCTACTACTTCAACCTCCACGGCTGCAGCGACGAGCTGTTCCTCATCGTCGGCGTCGGGCAGTACCCGAACCTGGGCGTGCAGGACGCGTTCGCCTGCGTCCGCCGCCGCGACAAGCACCGGGTGGTGCGGGCGTCGCGGGAGCTTGGCGACCGCATGGACACGACCGTGGGGCCGTTCCGGGTCGAGATCATCGAGGGCCTCAAGAAGGTGCGGGTGGTGCTCGAGCCCAACGAGCACGGCATCGCCTTCGACCTCACCTGGGAGGGCGCGATCCCGGCCTTCCTCGAGCCCCGCCAGTTCATCCGCAAGTACGGACGGGTGTACTTCGACACGATGCGCTTCGCCCAGACCGGGTTCTGGTCGGGGGCGCTCGAGGTCGGCGACGAGCACTTCGACATCACCCCCGACCGCTGGTGGGGCACCCGCGACCGGTCGTGGGGCGTGCGGCCGGTGGGCGAGCCCGAGCACCCCGGCATCCGCAGGGAGGAGGGGCAGCTCGGCGGGATGTGGAACTACGCGCCGATGCAGTTCCCCGACTTCTCGATCGTGTACATCGTCAACGAGAACGACAACGGCGACCGGCCGATCGAGGAGGCCAACCGCATCTGGGCCGACCCGTCACGGGAGCCCGAGTCGCTCGGGCGACCCGAGCACGACCACACGCTCGTGTCGGGCACGCGCATGATCTCGTCGTCGGTGCTCTCGTTCCCCGACGCGCCCGGTGGCGGCTTCGACGTGAAGGTGACGCCGCTGACCCACGTGCACATCGCCGTCGGAACCGGGTACGGGCTCGAGGAGGACTGGCGCCACGGCATGTACCAGGGGCCGCTGGTCGTGCAGGGCGTCGAGCACGACATGGAGGTCATCGACAAGTACGGCTGGTACGGCGTCGTCGACCACGTCGCCCGCTTCGAGACCGGCGACGCCGTCGGCTACGGCCTCCACGAGCACGGCTTCTTCGGCCCGTTCCGCAAGTACGGACTCGAGCGGCGCGACGACGGAGCCCCCTAGCCCCCCGAACTGGCGCGTGAAACGCGCTGGAAT
>JACDBD010000450.1 GCA_013695115.1 Actinomycetota bacterium
TCCCCGACGAGCTGCGGATCACCGTCGTCGAGCGGGTCCCCGCCGGGTGGGCGCGGCGCGACCCGGGCCACGTCGCGGTGGTGGATGGCACCGGCCGAGTGATCGCGGACGCGGCGGCACCCCCCGCCGGGCTCCCCGAGGTGGTCGGCCTGACCGGACTGCCCGAGCTCGGCGGCCGGATCGCCCCCGCGGTGGCCACGCGCCTGCTCGAACAGCTCCCCACCGAGCTCCGGGACCGGGTCGGCTCGGTCGTCGTCATGGGGGGAGTGGCCGCGCTCCGCCTCGTGGAGGGCGTGGAGGTGCGCCTCGGTCCCGCGGTCGACGTCGCCACCAAGGGCCGGACCACGCTGGCGGTGCTCACAACGCTCGGCGATGCGCCGATCTCGTACATCGACGTGCGGGTGCCGGGCGCACCGGTGACCGGATGAGCGCGATCGCGCGCGATCGCGCGCCGTTGACCCTCTACGCTGCTCTGGTTAGGATGTCACCCGCACCGGCAGGTTTACATAACTCTCGACCTCGACTCGAGGTCGAAGGTGCACCAGACGGGGCTGCTGATAAGGGAGAATAGGCCCCGGAGGTCAGCGCCCCTCCCGGGGGCGGTGGCCCGTCCTCCCGACCAGCAAGGCCGCGACCAGGAAGGCCCCAGATGCTGGATGACTTCCAGAACTACCTCGCCGTCATCAAGGTGATCGGCGTCGGCGGCGGTGGCTGCAACGCGGTCAACCGCATGATCGACACCGGGCTCAAGGGGGTCGAGTTCATCGGGGTGAACACCGACGCCCAGGCGCTGCTCATGAGCGATGCCGACGTGAAGCTCGACGTCGGCCGTCAGCTCACCCGGGGCCTCGGCGCGGGGTCCGACCCCGAGATCGGCAGGGTCGCGGCCGAGGAGCACCGCGAGGAGATCGAAGAGGTGCTCAAGGGTTCCGACATGGTCTTCATCACCGCCGGCGAAGGTGGGGGGACGGGCACGGGTGCGTCGCCGGTCGTGGCGGAGGTGGCCAAGAGCTTGGGCGCGCTGACCCTCGGAGTGGTCACCCGCCCGTTCACGTTCGAGGGTCGGCGCCGCTCGGTCCAGGCCGAGACCGGGATCCAGGAGCTCAAGGGCAAGGTCGACACCCTCATCATCATCCCGAACGACCGCCTGCTCCAGGTCTCCGACGACAAGACGTCGATGCTCAACGCGTTCAAGATGTGCGACGAGGTGTTGCTCCAGGGAGTGCAGGGCATCACCGATCTCGTCACCACGCCCGGTCTCATCAACATCGACTTCGCCGACGTGCGCATGGTGATGGCCGACGCCGGGTCGGCGCTCATGGGCATCGGCTACGCATCGGGCGAGGGCCGCGCCGTCAACGCCGCTCGGGCCGCCATCTCGAGCCCGCTCCTCGAAGCGAGCATCGAAGGCGCCCGCGGGATCGTCCTGAACGTGTCAGGGCCGTCCGACCTCGGGCTGTTCGAGGTCAACGAGGCGGCCGAGATCGTCACCCAGGCCTCTCACCCCGACGCCAACATCATCTTCGGCGCGGTGATCGACGACGCGCTCGGCGACGAGTGCCGGGTCACCGTCATCGCCGCCGGCTTCGATCGTTACGAGGGCGAGCGGGGCGGCGTCAGCCGCGGCCACGAGTCCGCCCCCGCCCCGTCGCTGGGTCTGCGGGCCGAGGACGCCGCGTTCTCGGGGGCCTCGGACGACAACCTCGAGTTCGACGACGACGAGTTCGACGTTCCCGAATTTCTCCGCTGAGCCAGAGCGAGCCGCGGTGGGGTTCCGCGAGGTCCGGCTCGGCGCGGCCCGGGTCGTCTTCACCGACCGGCACGGGGGAGTCTCCGAGCCTCCGTTCGACACCGCCAATCTCGGGCTCCTGACCGACGACGACCCCGAGCGGGTGCGTGAGAACCGCCAACGCGTCGGCGACGCGCTCGGGGGTGGGGCCGCTGATCCGGAGCGGTGGTTCAGGATCCGGCAGGTGCACGGGGCCTCGGCGGTGGTGGCGCAGTCGGGCCCGGCGGGCCCCGCGCCGGACGCCGACGCGGCGGTGACCGCGGTCGCCGGGTTGCC
>JACDBD010000083.1 GCA_013695115.1 Actinomycetota bacterium
GTCGCGGCCAGGGCCGAGAACGCGAACGCGGTCCCGAACTCGCCGATGAAGAAGAACAGGAAGCGGAAGCCGGTGTACTCGACCATGTAGCCCGACACGAGCTCGCTCTCGGCGACGGGCATGTCGAATGGCGTCTGGGTCAGCTCGGCCTGCGCCGCCACCAGGAACAGCGCGAACCCCACGAACTGGGTGAGGATGAACGGGTTCCCGATGGCGTCCCAACCGAAGATGGCGCCGTTCTGCTGCGCACCCACGATGCCCTGGAGGCTCATCGTCTGCGCCTGCACGACGACGCCGACCACCGCGAGCAGGAGCGGGAGCTCGTAGGCGATCAGCTGGGCGGCGGCGCGCAACGCGCCGAGCAGCGCGAACTTGTTGGCGCTGGCCCACCCGGCCATCAGCACGCCGATCACCGACAGGCTCGAGACCGCCAACGCGTAGAACACCCCGACCTCGAGGTCTTTCACGATCAGGTCGGGCCCGGTGGGGATCACCAGGAAGACCAGGAAGGTGGAGATCACCACGATCGCCGGCGCGATCGCGAACACCCGGCGATCCGCCTGCGCCGGCATGATGTCCTCCTTCTGGAGGAACTTGATGCCGTCGCCGACGAGCTGGAACCAACCGTGAAAGCCACCCGGGTCCATCGGGCCGAGTCGGCTCTGCATGTGGCTCATCATCTTGAGCAGGAACACGTAGCCGAGGATGAACGCGCCCGCCGGGATCGCGGCGAGGATGATGAGGGTCTTGATCGCGAGGATCGTTCCCCAGCCGAGGTCGAGCGCGAGCGTCCCGTCCATCACCGGTCGATGTCCCCGAGGATGAAGTACAGGCTCGCGAGGATCGTGATGACGTCGGGGACGTACACACCTCGCAGCAACCACGGGAGGATCGAGACGTTGCTGAACGACGCCGACCGGATCTTCACCCGGAACGGGCCGATCGCACCCTTCGAGATCACGTAGTAGCCCATCTGGCCGAGCGGGTTCTCGGTCTCGACCCACACCTCGCCCTCGGGCACCTTGATGATGCGCGGCACCTTGGCCATCACCGGGCCGGCGGGGAGCTGGTCGAGCATCTGGATGACCATGCGCGCCGCCTCGCGCGTCTCCTGGAGCCGCACCCAGTAGCGGGCGAAGCTGTCACCGTCGGGGTGGGTCCAGACCTTGAAGTCGAGCTCGGGGTACACGAGGTAGGGCTTGCCGTCGCGGCGCAGGTCCCAGTCGACTCCCGAGGCCCGCAGGTTCGAGCCGGACACGCCGTAGCCGGCGCCGACGTCGCCGGGGATGATGCCGATGCCCTTGGTGCGGGCCTCGAAGATCTCGTTGCCGGCGACCAGGTTGTCGAAGTCGGTGCAGGCGTCGAGGACCACCTTCATCGTGTTGCGGGTCTCGGCCACCCACCCCCACGGGAGGTCGTCCTTGGTGCCGCCGATGCGGTTGAAGTTGGGGTGGAAGCGACCGCCGGTGGCGGCCTCGATCAGGTTGAGGACGTGCTCGCGGTCGCGGAAGCCGTAGAAGGCGGGCGTGAGCGCGCCGACCTGGAGACCCATCTCACCGAGGAAGAGCAGAAAGGTGGCGATGCGCGACAGCTCGGTGAGGATGGTGCGGATGTACTGGGCGCGTGGCGGCGCCTCGATCCCCATGAGCAGCTCGGCGCCGTGGATGAACGGCACCTCGTTGGCGAAGCTCGAGAGCCAGTCGATCCGGTTGATGAGCGTGGTGATCTGCGGGTAGCTGCGGACCTCGGTGAGCTTCTCGTAGCCGCGGTGCATGTACCCGATGACCGGGTCGGCGGCGATGACACGCTCGCCATCGAGGCGCACGACCAGGCGCAGGGTGCCGTGGGTCGCGGGATGCTGCGGTCCGAGGTTGAGGATCATGTCGCCGGTGTCGAGCTCGACGTTCATCTGGGCGTCGGCGAGGTGGCGGTAGATGCTCGGGTCGACCTCCCCCATGGCCTCGCTCACTGCGGCCGGGGATACCCCGGCCGCGGCCGCTCGCTCGGCTGTGCTCGCTCGACTCCGCTCCGCTTCGCTCGCTCGCTCGTCACTCATCTGCGGCTCCCTCGGCGGAAGCTTCCCCGTCTTCGGTCGCTTCCTCGCCCGGCATCGGCTCGACGTCGACGAGGCCGGGCCACGGCTTCACCTGACGGGCGAGCAACGGGAAGTCTTTGCGCAGCGGATGGCCCTCGAACTCCGACGGCAGGTAGAGGTGGCGCAGGCTCGGGTGGCCCTCGAAGGTCACGCCGTACATCTCCCAGCACTCGCGCTCGTGCCAGTCGGCCCCGGGGTACACCGACACCCACGACTCGGCTTGGGGCGCGGCCTCGTCGAGGTCGGTCTTGAGCGCGACGCCCCACTTGTGGCTGGTCGACTCGACCACGGCGAGCAGCTGGAAGCGCCCGGCGGACCCGGCGGTGCCGAACGTCATCTCGGTCGGCTGCACCGGCGCCGAGCTCGCGCCCGCGACCTCGCCGCCCTCGCGCGGCGCGGGCTGCCAGTCGATGCCCGAGATGAAAGACAGGTAGTCGCACTGCAGGTCGGTCCGGCTCACCTCGGCGGCGCGCCGCCAGGCGTCCGGCTTCACCCGCACGACCAGAGTGCCGAACGCGGAGGCCGATTCGAGGATGTCCTCGCCGAGCTCCCGGCCGAGGCGCCCGAGAACCTTCGCCTCGGTGTCGCTGAGATGCGCGGGCTCGCCGTCGGCGTCTTCGTCCACCGCTTCGTCGGTTGGCTCGGCCGCGGAAGGGTCGGCGTCGGCTTGCGCCTCCTCGGCCGCGGCCGGTTCGTCGGTTTCGGCGGTCCCCTGCTCCGCGGCGACCTGCTCCTCGACGTCGTCCGTCTCGTCAGGCATCGACGACGATCGGCTCCCCGCGCCAGCGCTTGCCCAGGTCGTCGTTCCCGAGGCCCTCGTTCTGGATGCGCTCCTGGAGGAGCACGATCCCCTGGAGCAGGGCCTCGGGCCGCGGCGGGCAGCCCGGCACGTACACGTCGACGGGAATGATCTGGTCGACGCCCTTGGTGACCGAGTACGAGTCCCAGTAGGGACCGCCGCAGTTAGCGCACGACCCCATCGAGATCACGTACTTCGGGTCGGGCATCTGCTCGTAGAGCCGCTTGATCGCCGGCGCCATCTTGTCGGTCACGGTGCCCGAGATGACCACGAGGTCGGACTGGCGGGGACTGGCCGGGAACGGAATGACGCCGAGGCGCATCATGTCGTAGCGGGGGCTGGCCAGCGCCGCGCCCATCTCGATGGCGCAGCAGGCGAGGCCCCACTGGAACATCCACAGCGAGTACTTGCGGCTGTAGTTGAGCAACCAGGTCAGGGGCTTCGGAAGCTTCTGCTTCTCCATCAGGCCCACCGCAGCACCCCCTTGCGCCAGGCGTAGACGAGGGCGAGCGCGAGGATCACGATGAAGATGGTCATCTCAACGAGTGCGAACGTGCCCAGGCTCTCGAGGTTGACCGCCCACGGGAAGATGAACACGGCTTCGACGTCGAACATCACGAACAGCAGCGCATACACGTAGTAGCGGACGTTCGATTGGCCCCACCCGCCGACGGGGTCGGACCCGGCCTCGTAGGTGACGTACTTGTCGTCCTGGGGACGGGTCGGACGGAGCAGGCGACCGGCGCCGAGCATCGCGCCGAACATGCCGAGCGCGGCCGCGCCGAGCACGGCGACGGCGAGATATGCCTGGTAGTACCTCGTCACGCGCGGCCTCCCGCCAAGCGTGGTGGGTATGCGGGCGGAGTATACGTCCGGCGTTTCGGGGCGCCCCAAGCCCGGGCGCGCTCACAATCGCGCAATCGCGCAAGCTCCTCCGCCCGCGAGGGATCATGGAGCCGGAGAGATGTGATGGCGCACCGGGACCCCGACCCCCACGGCCCCCGCACGGCCTTCGTGCTGTCGGGCGGCGGCAACCTGGCCGTGAGCCAGGTGGGAATGCTGCGTGCCCTGATCGAGCGCGGGATCCTCCCCGACGTCGTCGTGGGGTGCTCGGCGGGCGCACTCAACGGTGCCGTGATCGCGACCGAGCCGACGGTCGACGGGGTGGAGCGGCTGGCCGACGTGTGGTGCTCGGTGCGCCGGGACGAGGTGTTCCCGGGCGGGAAGCTGGCGCGGGCCTGGAACGTGCTCAGCCGCGACGACCACCTGTTCGAGAACGAGGGGCTGCAGGCGATCATCGACCGAGCCGATCCCGCGCCGACGTTCGACCAGACGGTCGTGCCCCTGCGGGTGGTGACGACCGACATTCACACCGGGGAAGAGGTGCTGTTCGCGGCGGGCCCGATCGCGCCGGCGCTCATGGCCAGCTCGGCGTTGCCCGGGGTGTACCCGCCGATCGAGCACGACGGGCGCAGGCTGGTCGACGGCGCCGTGACCAACGCGGTGCCGATCTCGCACGCCTGGTCGGGCCCGATCGACCGGGTCTATGTGCTCAACGTCGCCGGGGGCGGGCCGTCCGACCGCCCGATCCGCAACCCCCTCGACGTGGCTGTGCGCGCATTCAACATCTCGCGCAACCAGCGCTTCGAGCTCGAGATGCGCAACACCCCGGACGAGGTCGACGTCATCGTGCTGCCCCGGCCCGATGACGACCGTGACCTGTTCGACTTCTCCGAGGCGCTCATGCTGATCATCGAGGCGCACGCCCACTCGGCGAAGTTCCTCGACGCCGGCCCCGCGATGATGGCCCGGCGACCGCCGAGGCGCCGCTGGTGGCAACGGCGCAACCGGGTCGCCTAGAGCAAGAAGGTTGCGTCCCGGGCGAAGTGCAGGAAGGTGCCGGGGAGGATGCCGATCACCAGCGTGATGGCAGCGCAGGTGGCGAGCACGAAGCCGGTGCCGGGCTCGACCGCGGCTCGTGGTACGGCTTCCTCCCCTTCAGCCGGCTCGGGCTCGCTCGCGAACATCACGACCACCAGGCGGATGTAGAAGAACGCCGCCACCACCGCCGCCAGCACGCCGACGATCGCGAGCGCGTACTGGCGCGCTTCGACCGCGGCCGCGAACACCTGGAGCTTCGCCACGAAGCCGCCGGTCAGGGGCACACCCGCCTGGGCGAGCAGGAAGAACGCGAGGAGCCCGGCGAGTATCGGCTCCCGCACCGCCAGGCCGCGGTAGTCGTCGAGATCGTGACGGGCGTCGTGGCGGCGGCGCGCCACCACGGTGACCACCGCGAACGCGCCGATGGTCATGAACGCGTAGACGAGCAGGTAGAAGAGCGCCGCCTCCTGGCCCCGGGCGGCAGCATCGCGGTTGCCCACCGAGGCCGCCGCGAACCCGACGAGGATGTAGCCGGCGTGCGCGATCGACGAGTACGCGAGCATGCGCTTCACGTCGGTCTGGACCACCGCGGCGACGCTGCCCACGACGAGCGAGAGGACGGCGAGGGCGGCGATCACCGGGCGCCAGTCCTCGCGGTAGGTGGGGAAGGCGACCTCGAACACCCGCAGCAGGGCGGCGAAGCCCGCCACCTTCGTGGCCGACGACATGAATGCGGTGACCGGGGTGGGGGCGCCCTGGTACACGTCGGGCGTCCACATGTGGAACGGCACCGCCGCGATCTTGAATCCGAGGCCGACGAGCACGAGCGCGAACCCGGCCAGTAGCACACCCTGCTCGAGCAGGGTGTTGGCGGCGAGGAAGTCGGCGATACCGGTGATCGAAGTTGTGCCGGTGGCGCCGTACACCAGCGCGATGCCATACAGAAGGATCGCCGAGGAGAACGCGCCGAGCACGAAGTACTTGATCCCGGCTTCCTGCGACGCCAGCCGGCGGCGGTCGAAGGCGGCCAGCACGTAGAGCGGGATCGACAGGACCTCGAGGGCGACGAACACGACGATGAGGTCGTTGGCGGTGGTCATCGCGACCATGCCGGTGGCGGACATGAGCACGAGCGCCAGGTACTCGGGCCCTTCGAGGCGCTCGCGCTCGACGTAGGCGCTGGCCAGGAGCACGGTGAGCAGCGTCGCCGCCACGACGATGGCGCCGAGGAACACACCGAAGCCGTCGATGCGCACCATGCCGGCGATGGTGTCGATGGCGCCGTCGTCGCGCACGATGTTCCACTGCCGGCCGAGGAGCACGCCCGCGGCCACGACGCCGCCGATGGCGAGGAAGAGGGACGCCCGGTACACCCACGGCCCCCGGCGCACGATCGAGCGCAGCAGCACGATAAAGATTGCGGCACCCGCGAGCGCGATCTCGGGACCGATGGCCAGCCAGTCGACCGTCGGGGTGACGAGCTCCTGGGGGTCGGCCTGCGCGATCACCGCTCCGCCTCTTCACCCTCGGTTGCAACCGCGGGCTCCTCGTAATCGGTGTGGTCCTCGACGTGCTCGATGATCCCCTTCACCGACGGCTCGACCCGGTCGATGACCGGCTTCGGGTAGATGCCGAGGAACAGGCTCAGTCCCAGCAGCGGCACCACGCAGGCGAGCTCGCGGAACCCGAGGTCGGGCAGCGTGGCGTTCTCGCCCGACGGCTCGCCGGTGAAGGCCCGCTGCACCGCCCACAACAGGTACACCGCGGCCAGGATCACGCCGACCGCGGCGACGATCGCGTAGGGGCGGTGCACCAGGAACGTCCCCAGGAGCGCCAGGAACTCGCCCACGAAGCCGGAGAAGCCGGGCAGCCCGATCGACGCGAACGCGGTGGCGACGAACAGCCCACCGAGGATCGGCACCGACTTCCACAGCCCGCCGAAGTCGGAGATCTGCCGGGTGTGGCGGCGGTCGTAGAGCATCCCGACGAGGAGGAACAGCGCGCTGGTGGTCAGTCCGTGGCTGATCATGGTGAACAGCCCGCCCTCGAGGCCCTGGGTGGTGAGGGCGAAGATCCCGAGCACGACGAAGCCGAGGTGCGCGACCGACGAGTACGCGATCAGCCGCTTCAAGTCGGGTTGCATGGCGGCGACGATCGCGCCGTAGGTGATCCCGATCGTGGCCAGCACCAGCAGCAGCGGCGCGAGGTCCACCGCCGCCTCGGGGAAGAGGGTCAGCGAGAAGCGCAGGAACCCGTACGTGCCCATCTTCAGCAGGACGCCGGCCAGGATCACCGACCCCGCGGTCGGCGCCTCGGTGTGGGCGTCGGGCAGCCAGGTGTGCAGCGGGAACAGCGGCACCTTGACCGCGAATGCGGCGAAGAAGGCGAGGAACAGCAGCCGGGCGGTGCCGTCGGAGAGCCCGCCCGGCGCCCACTCCATGAGCACGCGGAGGTCGAACGTGAGGTCGTTGCCGGGAGCGCGGGCGTGGAGGAACGCCAGCGTGAGCAACCCGACGAGGAGGAAGGCCGAGCCCGCCATCGTGAACAGGAAGAACTTGATCGCGGCGTAGACGCGGTTCTCGTGGCCCCACCCGCCGATGATGAAGTACATCGGCACCAGCACGATCTCGAAGAACACGAAGAAGAGGACGAGGTCGAGGCCGAGGAACACGCCCAGCAGCGACGCCTCGAGGATGAGCATCCACACCGTGAACGCCTTCACCCGCTCGGTGAGCGTGGCCGACGCGAGCAGGCCCAGCGGGAACAGCAGCGCGGTCAGCGCCACCATGAACAGGCTGATGCCGTCGACGCCGAGCAGGTAGCGCACGCCCAGCGACCCGATCCAGCGGTGGTCCTCGACGAACTGGTAGCCGGCGCGGCCGGTCTCGAAGTGCCAGAGCAGGTAGCCGGCGAACCCGGCGGTGGCGGCGGTGGCAGCGTACCCGACCGCACGGCTGAGCTCGGGGCGGCGGGCCGGAGTGAGCGCGACCAGCACCGCTCCGACGGCGGGCGTGAGGATAATGCAGGTGAGGAGGGGGAACTCGTCCACTAGCCCGCCCGGAACACGAGGAAGAGGAGGAGGCCGGCGGCGCCGAACACGACGCCGAGGGCGTAGTTGCGCACCAGACCGCTCTGGACCCGGCGCAGCCCGCCACCGGTCCGGCGCACGAGGTTGGCGACGCCGTTCACCGCGCCGTCGATGCCGCGGTGGTCGAGGCCGTCGTTGAGCCAGTCGGCGAACCGCCTCCCGGGACCCGCGACCGCCCGGGCAATCGACTCGTCGACGTACCACGCATGCCCGAACACCCTTCCGGCGACGCCGAGACGCTCGTCGAGCGGGTCGCGCGCCGGATCGGGCAGACCTCGCCGGTACAGGAGGAGCGCGATCGCGATCCCGAGCACCCCCATGAACACCGACAGGGTCGAGAGCCGGGCCGCGGACAGGAACGAGGTCGCCTCGATCTCGGGGACACCCTCGAAGACGGGCTCGAGCCAGTGGCCGAGGTGCTCGAGCGTCTTGAACGGCAGGTTGAGCAGCCCGCCGACCACCGAGAGCGCCGCCAGCACGAGGACGGGGACGACCATCGTCGGCGGCACCTCGTGGCGGTCGTGGGTGAGCCGGGGCGAACGGGGCGGCTCCCCGTAGGCGACGGTCGGGCCTCGGAGCCACTCCTCCGAGTCGCGCGGCGTCTCCTCGGCATGCTCTTCGACTGGGTCGCCGCCGGCGGGGGCGCGGAAGCGCTCGTTGCCGAAGAACACGAGCCAGACCTCGCGGGCCATGTACAGCGCGGTGAGCGCGGCCGCGACCGTGCCGACCGCCCACACGCCGAACTGATCGGCGAAGAAGGCGTCGGCCAGGACCTCGTCCTTGGCCCAGAAGCCGGCGAACGGCGGGATACCGGCAATGGCGAGCCAGGCGATGATGAACGCGGCCGCGGTGTACGGCATGTACCTGCGCAGCCCGCCCATCGTGCGGATGTCCTGGTTGTCGGCGTTGCCGTGGATCACCGAGCCGGCGCCGAGGAAGAGCGTCGCCTTGAAGAACGCGTGCATGACGACCAGGAAGATGGCGGCGCCGTAGGCGCCGACACCGAGAGCGAGGAACATGTAGCCGAGCTGGCTGACGGTCGAATACGCCAGCACCCGCTTGATGTCGGGTTGCACCAGCGCGATCGTCCCGGCGAAGAGCGCGGTGCCGGCGCCGACCCAGGCCACGACCTCTGACGCCGACCCGCTGGCCTCGAAGAACGGGTGGGCCCGGGCGACCAGGAACACGCCGGCGGTGACCATGGTGGCGGCGTGGATGAGCGCGGACACCGGCGTCGGGCCCTCCATGGCGTCGGGCAGCCAGACGTGCAGCGGGAACTGCGCGCTCTTGCCCACCGCGCCCAGGAAGAGGAGGAGGGCGATGGCGGTGGCGGTGCCGTTGGCCAGGCCGTCGGCGCCCTCGGTCATCACGCCGTAGTCGAGGCTGCCGAGCCGGGCGAAGATCAGGAACATGGCGAGCATGAAGCCGAAGTCGCCGATGCGGTTGGTGACGAACGCCTTCTTGCCCGCGACCGCGGCCGAGTTGCGCTCGAACCAGAACGAGACCAGGAGGTACGAGCACAGCCCCACGCCCTCCCAGCCCAGGAACGTGACCAGGAAGTTGTTGCCGAGGACGAGCACGAGCATCGAGGCGGCGAACAGGTTCATGTAGGCGAAGAACCGCCCGAACCGCGCGTCGCCGTGCATGTAGCCGATGGCATAGAGGTGGATGAGCGCGCCGACGCCGGTGACGAAGAGGATGAACGTCACCGACAGCGGGTCGGCGAGGAAGCCCATCTTGACCTCGAAGCCGCCCGACGGCAGCCAGGTGAAGAGGTCGTAGGAGTGGGCGCGGGGCTCGACGTCGCGCAGTGCCAGGAAGGTCACGACCGACCACGCGAACGCCAGCCCCATGAGGCCGGTGCCGAGCCAGCCGGCGGCGGGCTCGCCGATGCGCTTGCCGAACAGGAGCAGGACGACCGCGCCGAACAGCGGCAGCGCCGGGATCAGCCAGACGAGGTCGAGCAGCTCGCGCGCGGACACATCAGCCCTTGAGCAGGTGCACGTCGTCGGCAGTGGCGCCCCGGCGGCGCCGGAAGATCGCCACGATGATCGCCAGGCCCACCGCGACCTCGGCCGCCGCGACCACCAGGGTGAAGAACACGATCGCCTGCCCGCCGACGTCGTCGAGCTCGCGGGCGAAGGTCACGAACGTGAGGTTGGCGGCGTTGAGCATGAGCTCGACGCACATGAACATCACGAGCACGTTGCGGCGGATCAGCAGGCCGACCGCCCCGATGGTGAAGAGCACCGCCGCCAGCACCAGGTAGTGGTTGGCGGTGAGCTCGAGCGCGGCGATCACGACGCCGCCTCCGTGTCTCGCTCACTCGCTGCGGGCGGGGCCATCCTCGATAGGGCTGGCCCGCCCGCGGGCGCTCGCTCGCTGGGCGAGCTCCCTGCGTTCGTTCCGCTCTCTCCGGTCGCCGCGTCCCCTTCGTCGACCAGCTCGGCGGGTTGGCCGCTGCGGCGGGCGAGCACGACGCCGCCGACCACCGCGATCACGAGCAGCGCGGCGGTGATCTCGAACGGCCAGAGGAAGTCGGTGAACAGGGTGCGGGCGACGGTCTCGATGTTGTTGTAGCCCGCGTCCTCCTCGAGCGGGCCCCGGGCCGACGGGGTACCGGTGGCCCAGGTGCGACCAGCGAGGAAGAGCACCTCGGCCAGGACAATGGCGCCGAGCGCGAGCGCGGCCGGGCGCTGGTAGCGGATGGGCTCGTGCAGCGTCTCCTCGCGGTCGACGCCCAGCAGCATGATCACGAACAGGAACAGCACCACGACGGCGCCGGCGTAGACGATCACCTGCACCGCCGCGAGGAGCTGGGCGTCCTGCTGGAGGAAGAACACCGCCACGCTCACCAGCGCGAGCACCAGCCCGAGTGCGCAGTGCACCGGGTTGTGGCCCAGGACGACGGTGAGCGAGCCGGCCAGCGCCAGCGCGGCGAACACCACGAAGATGCCGAACTCCACTAGCTGCCTTCCGCCTTCTGGCCCTTTTCCGGGGCGCGGACGCCGAAGCCGAGCTCGCCCGACCACTCGACCTCGCCCTCGTAGGCGGCGGCGCCCGCCGGCGACGTCACCCGCATCCACGCGCTGGTGTGCTCGTCGTCGCCGTCGGCCCAGTACTCCCAGGGCAGGCGCCGGGCGCGGCCGTCGTCATCCACGAGCAGGTCGTCTTTCGTGTAGATCGCGTCGTCGCGGTTGGTGAACGAGAATTCGAACAGCTTCGACTCGGTGATGGCCTCGGTCGGACACGCCTCCACGCACAGGTCGCAGTGGATGCAACGCAGGTAGTTGATCTCGTACACGAAGCCGTAGCGCTCGCCCGGCGCGACCGGCGCGTCGGGCGGGTTGTCGGCGCCCCGCACGTAGATGCACCGGGCCGGGCACACGCCCGCGCACAGCTCGCACCCGATGCACTTCTCCATGCCGTCCTCGTAGCGGTTGAGGACGTGGCGGCCGTGGAAGCGGGGCGGCTTCGGACGCTTCTCCTCCGGATAGTGCCCGGTGACGCGCGGCCGGAACATCTGCCGCAACGTCACCGCGAACCCGCTGAACCGGCCCACTACTTGATCTCCTGCTCGAGCAGCTCGTCGCGCTTGGGCATCGAGAGGTAGAGGACCCCGTACACCGCCAACGCGCCGAGCACCGCCGCCGGGATGACGAAGGCCATGTTCCAGTCCTCCTGGCGGCCGATGACGATGACGGACGAGACCATGATCCAGAGGAACGCGACCTCGATGAGGACCTTCCATCCCAGGTCCATGAGCTGGTCGTAGCGGAGGCGAGGCAGCGACGCCCGGATCCACACCGTGCCGAACAGCAACAGCAACAGCTTGGCCATGAACCAGAACACCGGCATCAGCCAGACGTTCACGGTGCCGGTCTCGGGCAGGAACCCGAGCGACGGGCCGGCGGGCCCGCCGAGGAACAGCGTGACCGCGATTGCCGACATCGTGATCACGTTCATGAACTCGGCCAGGAAGAAGATGGCGAAGCGGATGCCGGTGTACTCGGTGTGGAAGCCGCCCACGAGCTCCTGCTCCGCCTCCACCAGGTCGAATGGCGGATGGTTGGTCTCGGCGACGGCCGCGATCAGGAAGATCACGAACGCGATGAACGCGGGCACGACGTACCAGTCGCCGATCGAGCCCAGCCCGTCCCAGGCCTGCTTCGACGCGATCTCGCGCGTCGAGAGCGTCCCCGACTGCACGAGCACGCCCACGATCGCGAGGCCGAACGCGGCCTCGTACGACAGCAGCTGGGCCGATGCCCGCACCGACCCGAGCAGCGGGTACTTGGAGCCCGACGACCAACCCGCCAGCAGCACGCCGTAGAGCCCGAGGCCCGACATCGCCAGCAGCCACAGCACCCCGATGGGCAGCTCGGCCAGCTGGAGATGGGTGCGGTGCCCGGCGATGCTCACCGTCCCGCCGATGGGGACGATGCTGAACGCGAGGAAGGCCGGGAGGATCGAGAGGTAGGGCGCGACCCGGAACACCGGCTTGTCCGCGGTGACCGGCATCGACTGCTCCTTGAAGAACAGCTTGATGCCGTCGGCGAGCGTCTGGAGGATCCCGAACGGTCCGGCGCGCTCGGGGCCGATGCGGTTCTGCATATCGGCGATGACCTTGCGCAGGAACCAGATGAAGAAGAGGACGCCGAGCATCAGGAGGGCGAAGGTCGCGATCGTCTTGCCGATCACGATCAGCACGACCGTCAGGTCGATGCCGTCAGAGAAGAGCGGGTCTCCCGCGTTCATGAGCGCAGCGTTTCGACGCGGATGTCGTTGACCGGCGCGCTGATGTCGATGAGGTCGGCGGCGCCCTCGCCCGGCTGGTTGAACGACAGGAACGCCACGCCCTCGGGGGTCGAGGGGTCAGGACGCAGCGGGAGCTGCACCGACCCGCGCGCCGACACGACGCGCACCCGGCCGCCGGGGGCGACCCCGACCCGGTCGAAGTCCTTGGGGTGGACGAGCAGCATCTGGCCGGGGGCGAGCGGCGCCAGCG
>JACDBD010000084.1 GCA_013695115.1 Actinomycetota bacterium
GGGCGCGCTCGGCCCGGGGGAGTGGTCGGTCGACAACGCGCTCGACATCGCCGACGACCTCAGCGGCTCGACCGGTCTCCTGATCGCGGCCGCTGCCGGGATCGGCGGCGGGCTGCTCCAGCTAGTGGTGTTCTGGCGGCCGCCGAAGGCGAGCGACGCGGCGTAGCCGCTACCCCAGCGGCGTCATGTCGAGGTCGGGCGGCGGCTCGTCCGGCACCTTCCAGCGCAGCCACGGCTTGTCGTAGAGCGCGTGGTAGCTGTTGGCCTGGTCGACCATGTTCTGGAACGCGGTCTCGAACTTGTCCCAGTCGGACGCCTCGATCGCCTGCTTCACCTGCTCGAGGTCCTCGGCGATGAACTTGTGCATGTTCTCGTCGTACTTCGGTCGCACGAACGCGCCCATCTCCATGAGATTGACCGCTTCCTTGAGCTGGAAGCGCGCCAGCGGCTGATTCTGCGCCTTGCCCGCGTAGTAGCACTTCCAGATGCGGGAGCCGATCTCCGGCATGATGCGCGCCAAGCCGGGCTGGATGTGGCCGAGCTCGTCGAGGCTGAGCTCGCTCTTGCCGGTGTCGACGACGTGGTCGTGCTCGGGAACGTCTCCGGTAACGGGCATGGGGGAGAAAGTAGTAGTCCCTGACTACCATGTCAGGTCTCCCGGGGAGGCTCACGAATGCCCGCTCGCGAAGCCGTCATTGTCGACACCACCCGCACGGCCATCGGCAAGCGCAAGGGCGCGCTCGCGACCTGGCACCCGACTGATCTCCTCGGCTTCACGCTGAAGGCGCTGCTGGAGCGCAACGACGTCGATCCCGGTCTCGTCGACGACGTGGTCGGCGGCTGCGTGACCCAGACCGGCGAACAAGGTTGCAACGTCACCCGCAACGCCTGGGTCGCCGCCGGGCTCCCGTGGCACGTGCCCGCGACCAGCGTCGACCGCCAATGCGGCTCGTCGCAGCAGGCGGTCCACTTCGTCGCCCAGGGAGTGCTCGCCGGCGCCTACGACCTCGCGATTGCGTGCGGCGTCGAGTCGATGACTCGGGCGCCGATGTCGACGAACGCGCGCGGCGGTATCGGGCCGTTCAGTCCCGACTTCCTCGCCCACACCGAAAACACTCTCGGTATCCAGTTCTGGGTGGCTCAGGTGCTGGCCGACCGCTTCGACGTCACCCGGGAGGAGATGGACGCGTTCGCGCTCGAGAGCCACCGCCGCGCCGCCGACAGCACCGACACCGGGCACTTCGCCCGCGAGATCGTGCCGGTCCCGCTCAAGGACGAGCAGGGCGAGACCACCGGGGAGACGCTCGACGTCGACGAAGGGATCCGGCGGGGCGGGACCATGGAGTCGCTCGCGGTGCTGCCGCCCGCCTGGGAGTCGGACGACCAGCCCGCGCCCGAGATCACCGCCGGCAACGCGTCGCAGATGAGCGACGGCGCCGCCGCCATGCTGATCGCCGACCGGACCACGGCCGAGCGGCTCGGCCTCCCGATCCGGGCCCGGTTCGTGCATTTCGCCGTGCTCGCCGATGATCCCGTCCTCGTGCTGTCGGCGCCCAACCCCGTAACCCGCAAACTGCTCGAGCGCACCGGCATGAAGGTCGACGAGTTCGACGCGGTCGAGTGCAACGAGGCGTTCGCCGCCATCGCGCTGATGTGGGCCAAGGAGTTCCGTCCCGACATGGCGCGCTTCAACCCGCGCGGCGGCGCGATCGCGATCGGCCACCCGCTCGGGGCCAGCGGGGTGCGGCTGATGACGACGATGCTGAATCACCTCGAGTCCACCGGTGGTCGCCTCGGCTTCCAGACGATGTGCGAGGGCGGCGGTCAGGCCAACGCCACCGTCATCGAGCGGCTCGGCTGATCGAGCTCCTGACATTGATCGAGTTGGCATCGGGACGGGCGCGGCTGGTCTACGCGCCCGAGCGGGGCGGCCGGCTGATCTCGCTGACCATCGACGGGCTCGACCTCCTGGTCACGCCCGAGGTCGACGACCACAACTACGGGTCGTTCCCCATGGCGCCGTGGGCAGGGCGGGTGCGTCGGGGCCGGTTCTCGTTTGCAGGGAAGGGCCACGAGTTGCCCGCCAACACCCCTCCGCACGCGATCCACGGCGTCGCCCGGGACCACCCCTGGCGCGACGAAGGCCTGGGAGTGATGAGCGTCGATCTGGCTCCGCCGTGGCCGTTCGGCGGACGCGCGGTGCAACGCCTCGACCTGGCCGGCGACTCGCTCGCGATGACGATGGAGGTGCACGCCACCGACCGCCCGATGCCGGCGTCGCTCGGGTGGCACCCGTGGTGGGCCCGGCGCCTGGGTCGGGGGGAGCCGGTCGAGGTCGACCTCCACGCCGGCGCGATGTACCGGCGCGACGATGACGGCATCGCCGTCGACGAACTGGTGCCCGTCCCGGCCCAACCGTGGGATGACTGCTTCACCCGACTGGGCGGTCCGCCCGCGGTGCTGCGCTGGCCCGACGCGGTCACCGTCACGCTCGAGACGGAGTGCCCCGACCTGGTCGTGTTCACCGAGCCCGACCACGCGATCTGCGTCGAGCCCCAGACCCACCCGCCCGACTCGCTGAACCTCGGTCCCGCGGTCGTCGCGCCGGGGAAGCCGCTCGTGGCATCGTGCACATGGAGGTGGTCGGTGACATGACCGGTACCGGTGGCGTGCCGAAGCTCGACCCGCGGCTGGATCAGGCGATCAGCCGCCTCATGGACGCGGCGACCTGGGTGGCGCGGCTGCTGTTACCCCTGGCGATCGTGTCGCTCATCGGGGCGGTCGCGGTCTTCGTGGCGCTCCCGGCCCAGTGGCTCGACGACGGTGGGTGGCACCTGGTGGTTGCCATCGTCGCCGGCGTCGCTCTGGTCTACCCCGGCGTCTCGGCTCTACGCGTTCGCAGCGGGCTGCGCGACGCCGCCGCCCACCAGGAGACCGTCAAGAGCGATGTCGCCCGCCTGCTCGCCGGCAGTTCCGACCAGGGGGCGATCCGGGCCCGCATCGACGACGCCCCGGAACGGCTGCAGGGCCCGAACAAGCTGCGGGCGATCGCGGCGGTCGGGCGGGAGCTGCTGCCCTTGGCCAGGGCGGCTCGCGAGACCCACGAGCGCTACGAGGCGCTGGTCGAGGCGTTCGGTCCCGCCGGATTGGGTTCGCTGTGGCTCGCGGTGCTCACCAACACGATCCTGCTCGTGGCCGCGCCGGTCGCGGTGATCGTGGGGCTCGTGCTCTGGCTGGTCTGAGCGGTTACTTCGGCGGGCCCAGGCGGAAGACGGGATGCCGGGCGGCCTCGGCCTCGAACTCGGCCACCGGAGCGTCCTTGGTCGCGTCGAAGAAGGGCCGCGTCACCGCAACCTTGTTCATGTAGCGCTTGAGGATCGGGGCGGCCTCGGCCGGGGCTACCTCGGTGACCGGGTGCGCTGTCGACTTCCGGCTGCGGGTGAGTATCACTTCACCGGCAGCACGGGCGTTGTGGACCCAACCTACGTCGCCGTACGGTGAGACGAGAAAGCGCTCCCCGTCGTGCTCGAGCGCCCACACGGGCGTCGTGTGCCGGCGGCCGGTATTGCGACCAGTGGTGGTCAAGAGGTAGCTGGCGCGGGGCGCCAGCC
>JACDBD010000102.1 GCA_013695115.1 Actinomycetota bacterium
GCGGGTTGGCGCGCAACCAGTACCTGCGCGCGCCGAAGCTGCTGTCGCCGCGCTGGTGGGAGATGGACGACGACACCGTGTGGAGCGAGACGGTGGGCGAGGATGGCGCGCTCCCCATCTACTTCGAGCGGCAAAGCGCCGCGCTCTCGGAGGAGGCTGAGACCCGCCTTCGACACGCCGCCGACGCGATCCAGCGGAAGTTCGGCACGGTCAGCCTGCAGGTCTCGAGCCACGCCGGCGACGGCGAGGACGACGAGGACAACCGGCGGCTCGAAGTCGAGCGGACGCAGGCCGTCAAGGGCTCGTTGATCGGCCTCTTCCCCGGCCTCGATGACCGCCACTTCGACCTGCGCGCCGGCGGCCAAGCGGCCCGGGCCCTCACCGAGCCGGATCGAGGGGTGGTGACCGTGCAGGTGGTCAAGGCCATCCTGCCCGGCGAGCACGGCTTCCACTTCTTCCCTGGCTACTACCGCCACCTCTTCGACACCATGCGGCGCACACCGATTCTCGACTCGCAGGGTGAGGAGACCGGGCGCACGGTCTACGACAATCTCACCGTAGCGCCGCAGCAAAGCTATGCGGTCGAGTTCCCGCCCTCGAAGACCATCGACGAGACGCAGGACTACGCGCAGATAGCGATGCGCATCCACCGCTTCCTAGTGACCTGTCCGGCGCGGCGCGCTGCAGAGCTCGAAGACGTTTCGTGGTGGCAGTACCTGCAGGGCTGGAACCCGCTCACCGGGATGCCGCTGTACGTCTACGCGCCGGCGTTCTCCCAGAACGTCAAGTTCTCGGGTCGCGTGCTGGCGGCGTTCGATGCGGAATGGGGTGACGCCCACACCAACGGCGACACCTACGTTCAACTCCAGCTCAATGCGTGGACGGCGAAGAAGACCTTCGACGGCATCCTCAACGGCGGCGAGACCGACGCCTGGTTCGATCCATGGCGCCGCTATCTCGAGTCCCGCGGTGTCGAGTTCGTCTCGGCACGCCTGGAGTCGTTCGAACTCGAGGACAGCTGCCTGCGGGCGATGGTGGTCCCCGATGGAGGAATGGACGCCATCGCCGACGACGAGGCGGACTATTACGTCTCGGCGACCGACGTCGTCAACGCCGAGAAGGTGACGACGAAACTGCCTACGGTGGGGGTGCCGGGCAGCCTCCGCGGCTACACCACGATCGTAGCGCCGTGCCCGCCGTGGGTGCCGGGAGCGGCGGAGCCGTGGCGGCAGGAAACGATCGTTCGCAACCCGGTCGAGCAGCCGGGCCTGCGCGACTGGGACCGCCTACAGACGCTCGCCGGGGTCCAGTACTTCTTCGCCAACGACTTCAAGCTCGTCGGCGGCTACATGTACTTCACCGACGCGGACTGGGCGCTGTCGTCGATCAACCCGCAGCAGTTCTGGACCCACCGTCCGACGCTCGAGAAAGACGGCTACGTCTCGGTAATGAGCGTCGACGTCGGCGATTGGCGGACGCCCACGACGACGCCGGTGCTGCTCGGCCGGCCGGCGTGGAAGTGCTCCGAGAAGGAGATCGCTCGCGAGGTGTGGCGTCAGGTGACCACCTCGCTGCTGCGCCGCACCCCCGACCTGATCCTGCCGCAGCCAGTTTGGTACAACGTCGACAAGAACATCGTCTTCGGCGACAGCCCGGCCGGCGCTCCCAAGGCCAACCATACGCCCTACCAGGTCCCCATCGTCGGCGATTGGAAGCGCCGCCCCGTCGGCGATCCCTGGGACCCGACGCCTGCGCTGCCGAACCACCTCCACGGCTCGCTGCCCGACCTTCCGGCCGGGGTGTGGCAGGCGCGCCACGGCGGGTACCTCGTCCACTGGGACAAGCTGGTGTTCGCCGGCACTTACATGCGCACCTTCACGCGCATGACGACGATGGAGTCGGCCAACGAATCGGCGCGCAATGCGGTCAACGCGATCATCGACCACCTCATCGCGGCGCGCTACGGAGCGAAGATCCGCGAGCGGATCACGCCTCCCTCGTCTGCAGCTGCCGCAGGCGGAGACCTCAACAGCAACTTCACCCGCGACTTCCCGCGCCCCAGCCCGCTCGGCGATTACTGCCGCATCTGGAACCCCGAAGAGAACGAGCTCCCCAGTGCGCAGCCCGGCCGCGACCTCGACGCCGAGCGTTTCGCCCGCGGCCTGCCCCATCTCTGGGATGCGCTCGGCATCGAGCTGCCGTTGTCGGCGGCGAGCTACCAGCGGGCTATCCTGAATGGCTGGTGGCCGCCACCACTCGACCCTGCGGCCGCCGCGCGGGCGGTAGCACGCTTGCCATCCACGGATGCGCTCTTTGCCTCCTTGGCGAAGATCCGCCAGATCCTCGTGCAGGACGCCGATGGACGCGAATGAACGCCTGGTGTCGTTCGACGACGAGCCCCTGATCGTCGTCGACGAGCAGGACAACGTGCTCGGCTACCAGAGCAAGGCGGAGGTCCACCGGGGCGCCGGAATCCTGCACCGGGCGTTCTCGGTGTTCCTCTTCAACCACCGGGGAGAAGTTCTGCTCCAGCGCCGCAGCGAGGCCAAGCCGCTGTGGCCGCTCTACTGGTCGAACAGCTGTTGCAGCCACCCCCGCCGGGGGGAGGGGCTGCTTGAGGCGGTCGAGCGCCGTGTCCCGGAGGAGCTCGGCGTGGCCCCCGACGTCGAGATCCTCTTTCGATTCCAGTACGACGCGCCATTCGGGGAGCGGGGGAGCGAACGGGAGCTCTGCTCGGTGTTCCTGGGTCGAAGCGGCGAAGCGATCGACGCCAATCGCCGCGAGATCGCCGCGTGGAAGTGGACGTCGGTTCGCCAGCTCGAGGCCGACCTGCAGCTCGCGCCCGACCTCCATACGCCATGGCTCAAGCTCGAGTGGGCGTTGATCCGCGACCAGCATCGGAGTACGCTGGAACGGTATACGCGAATGTCGGAACATCCCAGAAAGGAGTGCTTGTCATGAGCCCGAAGAACTCGAGCCAGGCCTCGACCTCGACTGCCGAGGCGGTGAAGGCGCCGGCCGCCAAGGCGGCGGCGACCCGGCGAGATGCCGGAC
>JACDBD010000108.1 GCA_013695115.1 Actinomycetota bacterium
GCCCCGACCGGTCGCGTCGGGCGAGGGTCCATCTCGCCGGGGGATCTCGCCATGCGGGCTAGGTGTCCTCTCCGTCATCGGCTTCGAGCACGGGCGCCACCGCCACCACGGATTGGCCATCGCCGAGGCGGGCCACCCGAACGCCGGTCGCGTCCCGCCCTTGGGCCGAGATCTCTTTGGCTTCCATGCGGATGATATTGCCGCCCGACGAGATCACCAAGATTTCGTCGTCCGGGCCCACGGTGAAGGCGGAGACTACGCCCCCCCGGGCGGCAGTGATCTTCATGCCCCTGACGCCCGTTCCGCCCCGGTTCTGGCACTTGAAGAGGCTCAACTTCGTCCGCTTGCCGTGACCGCTCGAGCTCACGAACAGCATGACGGCGTCGTTGCGGGCGACGGAGCACGCCACGACCGCATCGGCTTTGTCCTTGAGCTTCATTCCCCGCACGCCCGCGGTCGCGCGCCCCATCGCGCGCACACCGCCTTCGGAGAAGCGGATCGTCATGCCCTCGCGCGACACGAGCATGATGTCGCTGCGCCCAGTGGTCTGGATCACGCGTACGAGCTCGTCGCCGGCGTTGAGGTTGATCGCCCTCAGGCCGCTGCGGATGCTCGAGTCGTATTCGGTGATCCGGGTCTTCTTGACCATTCCCTTCTTCGTCGCGAAGAAGAGATAGGCGCCGTCCTCGTATGTCCGGGTGTCGATGATCGCCTGGATCTTCTCCTCGGCCCCGAGGGAGAGCAGGTTCACGATCGCGGTGCCGCGCGCGGTCCGCTCCTTCATCGGGATCTCATGGGCTCGCAGCCGGTAGACGCGGCCCCGGTTGGAGAAGAACAGCAGATAGGAGTGGGCACTCGTGATGAGCAGGTGCTCGACATAATCCTCGTCGCGCAGCTTCGCCGCCGCCACCCCGCGCCCACCGCGCCCCTGGCGCCGAAACGAGTCGGCCGCGACCGTCTTCACGTAACCCTTCTTCGAGAGCACGACCACGACCTCTTCGTCGTCGATGAGATCGAGGACGTCGAGGTCGCCGGTGTCGCGCGTGATCTTCGTGCGCCGCTCGGTGGCGAACTGGTCGCGGATGTCACCGAGCTCCGTCTTGACGACCGTGTGGAGCTTCTTCTTGCTCTTGAGAATCGACTCGAGATCCTTGATTGTCTCCTGGATCTCGGCGAGGTCGTCGCGCAGCTTCCTACCCTCGAGCTGGGTGAGGCGGCGCAGCTGCATGTCGAGGATGAAGTTGGCCTGCACCTCGGTGAACTCGAACGGCTTGGCCATCAGCCCGGCGCGGGCGGTGTCGACGTCGGCCGCCCCCCGGATGAGCTCGATCACCGCGTCGATCATGTCGAGGGCGCGGACGAGGCCCTGGAGGATGTGCTCGCGCTCCTGCGCCTTGCGGAGCCGGTACTGCGTCCGGCGGGTGACGACCTCGATCTGGTGGGCGACATAGACGACGATCGCCCGGTCGAGTGAGAGCAGGCGGGGCACGCCGTCGACCAGGGCGAGCATGTGCGCCGAGAAGGTCGCCTGCATCGGCGTGTGCTTGTAGAGCTGGTTCAGCACGATCTGCGGATTGGCGTCGCGCTTGAGCTCGATGACGAGCTTGGTGGTGTCGCCCGACGACTCGTTGCGCACGTCGCGGATACCGTCGATCTTGCGGTCGTTCACGAGCTCGGCGATCTTCTGGCCGATCACCTCGACCGACGTCTGGTACGGGACCTCTGTGACGACGATGCGCATCTCGTTGCGCTTGCCGCCCTCGTCGATCTCGGCGACGGCGCGCATCTTGATGGAGCCGCGGCCGGTCTTGTACGCCTCGTCTATCCCCTTGCGGCCGAGGATCAGCGCGCCGGTCGGGAAGTCGGGGCCCTTCACGAAGTTCATCAGGTCCTTGGGCTTGGCGTCGGGGTTGTCGATCATGTGGATGGCGGCGTCGATCACCTCGCCCAGGTTGTGGGGCGGGATGTTGGTGGCCATGCCGACCGCGATGCCGCCGGCGCCGTTGACGAGCATGTTGGGATAGCGGGCCGGCAGCACCGAGGGCTCGGTGTTCTCGCCGTCGTAGGTGTCCTCGAAGTCGACGGTGTCCTCGTCGATCTCGCCTACTACCGCCATCGCCAGCGGCGCGAGCCGCGCTTCGGTGTACCGCGCGGCCGCGGGTCGGTCGTTCGGGTCGGGAGAGCCAAAGTTCCCGTGCCCGTCGACCAGGGGCTCTCGCAGCGAGAAGTCCTGCGCCATGCGCGCCAGCGCGTCGTAGATGGCCGTGCTGTCGTGCGGGTGGTACTTGCTCATGACGTCGCCGACGGCCGAGGCCGACTTCTTGTGCTTCCGGTCGGGTCGCAGGCCTTGGTCGTACATTCCGTACAGGATCCGGCGTTGCACCGGCTTGAGACCGTCACGCGCGTCGGGCAGGGCGCGTGCGGTGATGACCGAGACGGCGTAGTCGAGGAACGAGCGCTCCATCTCCTCTTGAAGCTCGATGGGCTCGACGTTCCCCAGCGTCTGCTGTGCGCCGTCGTCCGGCATGCCGGTGATTCTCCTCGTGTTCCGCGCCCGCTCAGGCGTCGATGAAGCGGACGTCCTTGGCGTTCTCTTGAATGAAGTGACGGCGGGTCTCGACGTCCTCGCCCATGAGCTTCGAGAACACCTCGTCGGCGATGGCGGCGTCCTCCGCCGAGATCTGGAGGAGCGTCCTCGTCGCCGGGTCCATGGTCGTGACCTTGAGCTCTTCCCAGTCCATCTCGCCCAGGCCCTTGAACCGCATCACTTCGAGCTTGCGCCCTTCGTGGTCGGCCTCGAAGGCTCGGAGCGCGGCGTCGTCCTTGAGGTAGTGGCGCTCCTTGCCGATGTCGGCGCGGTAGAGCGGGGGCTGGGCGATGTAGATACAGCGCTGCGTGATCAAGTTCTGGAGCTGACGGAAGAAGAACGTCAGTAGGAGCGTCCGGATGTGGCTGCCATCTACATCAGCGTCAGTATTTTTTACCAGCACCCCGCCACCATGACCGCACACGAAGTTCTCGTCGTCCGCCACGGATAGGTCGTAGACGTCCCCATTGAAGGGACGGGCGACATTCGAGCGCACCGGCAGCGCCATGAGATCGTCGCTGATGGGCACCCATCTCGACCACCCGCGTCGGCCAGACGTCGCGTACTTCCGCATCCGGTCGGCATTCGGCGCCCGTCGCCAGACGTTCTCGAGCTCGAGCAGCTGATCCTTCCCGCTCGCTTGGACCGTGTACACCGTCTGCGCCGACGCCAAATTGTTTGTGGGCGGAACCGCTGCCGCAAACCTTGAAGCGGTGATGCCCAGTTGCCCAAGGAGGTACAGAATGCCGGTAGCCAGGGCGCTTGCCACCGTCGAGAACACCACTCGTCCTTCTTGACACCCCTTCGAGCCGTCCCCGAGATAGAGCCCCTCGAGGAAGGCGGTCTGACACTTGGTGTTGACGTTGAACATGAGGTTCGGCACACGCTTCTCGTGGGCGTGGCCGCCGAGCCCCAAAGCAACGACGAGGCGCGCCGCCAGCGGAGAATGGAAGTACAGCTTCCATGAGCGCGCGTGCCGACGATCGATGTGCAGCCGGGGGTTCTCGCCAAACACGGATTGAATAGCGCTGATGATCGAGGGGATGTATCGAGCGTCCTCCTCGCCCAGCGCCAGCGCCACCTGCGAACGACGGGCAGTAGTTCCTTCGGCGGCGTACCAGCCGAGGAAGTAGCAGAGTTCCTCGGTGATCGGGAGGTGCCGCCCGAACGCTCTGTCGCGATGAGCTTGGGGGACAACCTCCACCTCACCATCGAGCAGGACGAGGTCGTCCACGGTCAACTCATCCATGCGGCACGAGCGCCCGGCGCGGCGCCACCGCGCGTTGTGTGAACCGTCGGATTCATCGGTCCAGCGCTCGAGTCGTGACGGAGCCTCCAAGGCCGCCTCCGGGATGTCCTCACCCACGACGGCGAGGTAGGCGCGGAAGGCGGCCCGGCTCGGCCTCGTTCGGCCGGTCTCGAACTCGCTGACCGTGCAGGCCTGGCGGTGGCCGATCGCTTCGGCCATCTGCTGCTGGGTGATACCCAGCGCCCGCCGCCGCGCCGCGAGCCGCCTCCACTCCGCTACGGGAAGCTGCATACGCCGATCGTCGACGCGGAACTCGGCGGGGTATTGCGCCGCAACTCTGTCGGCGTTTCGCCGGCGGACGGACTCGCCGTCGACCCGCAGGCCGCGCCCGAGCCCGTTGACGACGAAGAGCTCCAAGAGATCGAGGCTGGTGATCTCATGCTCGGCGCGCGGAAGCCTTCGAGGGGCGACGACGAGATCCCCGATCCCGAGCTGGGCGACCGGGCGGGTGGTGATGCGTCCGGCTTCGTAGACGTAGACCGAGTGGCCGGCGGTGACGGAGATCGATCGGCCGTACGCGGTCTTGAGTGTGTGCATCCAGCCCCGGTAGTGGTGGCGGATGACCTTCTTCATCGGAGACACGCGCGACCGCTTGCTGATCTTGTCGACGCTCACCGCGGAGATGCCGGGGGTGTCGATCCCGTCGGCGAGCCAGCCGTCAACTACCCGACCGATCGGCTCGAGCTCCAGGTGGCCTTCTTCGTCGGTAAGGAGGACGGGCTCGTCACCCTCGACCGACATCACGATCACCTTGTGGTACCGGACCTTCTCGCCGTCGAAGTCCTCGGCTACGCCGGTGCCGATGGCGGTGATGAGCGCCTGGATCTCCTCGTTCTTGAGCATCTTGTCGATGCGTGCACGCTCGACGTTGAGGATCTTCCCCCGGATCGGGAGGATCGCCTGGTTGCGTGGGTTGCGGGCCTTGATGGCCGACCCGCCGGCCGAGTCGCCCTCGACGATGAAGATCTCGGCCTCGCGCGGGTTGCGCACCGAGCAGTCGGTGAGCTTGCCCGGCATGCCCGCCCCTTCGAGGGGGCTCTTGCGCCTGGTGGCGTCGCGCGCCTGGCGGGCAGCCATGCGGGCCCGTGCCGCCTGCAACGACTTCTGCACGATCTGGCGGGTCTCGGGCGGGTGCTCCTCGAGCCAATCCCCCAGCTTCTCGTTGGTGGCCTTCTCGACGAACGACCGCATCTCGGTGTTGCCGAGCTTCGACTTCGTCTGCCCCTCGAACTGCGGGTCCTGGAGGCGGACGGCCACGATGGCGGTGAGGCCCTCCCTGATGTCCTCCCCGAGGAGGTTGTCGTCCTTGCCGTCCTTGAGGAGGCCGCGCGCCTTCGCGTACTTGTTGACGGCGTTGGTG
>JACDBD010000118.1 GCA_013695115.1 Actinomycetota bacterium
TCCATGTTGTGTCTCCGATCTCGGCTACCGACTTTCTCGGCAGCCACCTAGAACTCGCCTCATGGACGCCGTGATCGAGGTGACATGGTTCGCGGGCGGCGCGCTGCTCGTATTGGTCGCCCTCGACTCGGCAGTGCGGACGTTCGTCCTTCCCCGCGGGGTGGTCGTCCCGTATTCCCGGCTGGTGTTTGTGGCGGTGCGCCGGCTGTTCGATCTCCGCCTGCGCTTCGCTCGCAGCTACGAAGCCCGCGACCGGGTGATGGCCATGTACGCGCCCCTCACCCTGCTGATCCTGCCGGGCACCTGGCTCGTGCTCGTCATCGCCGGGTTCACCGGCATGTTCCGGGCCTTGGGCTTCCCGACCTGGCGGGAGGCCTTCACGACCGCGGGCTCGTCGCTGTTCACCCTCGGGTTCGTCCGGCCTCCCGATCTGCCAACGACGGCGCTGGCGTTCTCGGACGCCACCATCGGTCTGGGGCTGATCGCCCTGCTCATCTCCTACCTACCGACCATCTACAACTCGTTCTCGCGGCGGGAGCGGCGCGTGGCCGCGCTCGCGATCCGGGCGGGAACACCGCCGTCGGCGGTCGAGCTCCTGATCCGGCAGCATCGCATCGGTCGCCTCGACCAGTTGGACGACCTCTGGATCACCTGGCAGGAGTGGTTCGCCGAGCTGGAGGAGACCCACACCTCGCTGGCGGTGCTGGTCTTCTTCCGCTCACCCCAGCCCGACCGCTCCTGGGTGACGGCCTCGGGCGCGGTGCTCGACTCGGCCGCGTTCGTGAACTCGACCATCGACGTGCCCTGGACTCCACAGGCCGGCCTGTGCGTCCGTTCCGGGTACATCGCGCTGCGGGCGATCGGCGACTTCTTCGGCGTGCCCTACGAGCCCGACCCGGCTCCCACCGACGCGATCAGCATCGCCCGCGAGGAGTTCGACGATGCCTGCGCGACGCTGGCCGCCGCCGGCGTGCCGCTGAAGGCCGACGGCGACCAGGCCTGGCGCGACTTTGCCGGGTGGCGGGTCAACTACGACACGGTGCTGCTCGCCCTCGCGAACCTGACGGTGGCCCCCTACGCGCCATGGTCGTCGGACCGGTCGGTCCGCTTCCGGGTGCGAGGGCTCCCGCGCCGCCGGTCCCGGTTTCGCTAGCCGCAGCTCAGCTGGCGATGTCGCGCACCGGCTCCGCCGGCGCTTCGGGGTGACGGGCGCGGTAGGCCGAGTAGAGCCAGGCGAGGAAGCGTTCGACGCCGAGCACCGCGTAGGCGGTCCGGATCGAGTGGAAGATCTCGAACGCGTGCGAGGCCCCCGGGACCTCGGCATAGAGCACCGGCTCGCGCGACCGGGCCCGCAGCGCGGCGACGAACCGCCGCGCCTGGCCCACGGGGACGAGGTTGTCGCGGCTGCCATGCACGACGAAGAACGGTGGTGCGTCCTCCGACACGTGCGCGATGGGCGACGCCCGCTCGAACGCGGCCTGGTCTTCGGCGAGGGTGGTGCCCATCACCATCCGTTCGAAGCGGGCCGCGCCCCGGGCCGGCCCACCGTGCCGCCCGAACAGGTCGACCAGGTCGTAGACGCCGTAGAACGGCACGCAGGCGCTGACCGCGGTGTCGGTCTCCTCGAACCCCGGCTGGTAGGCGGGGTCGTTCGCCGTGAGCGCGACGAGAGCGGAGAGGTGCCCGCCGGCGGAGCCACCGGTGACCACGACGAAGTCGGGATTGCCCCCGTACTCGGCGACGTGCTCGCGGACCCAGCGCAATGCGAGCTTGCAGTCGACGAGATGGTCGGGGAACTTCGCCCGCGGGCTCAACCGGTAGTTGTTGGCGACGCACACCCACCCGCGCGCGGCCAGGTGCAGCATGAGGGGGAGACCCTGCTGGCCCTTGTCGCCGATGACCCACGCGCCCCCGTGGATCTGGAGGAGCACCGGCGCGCCCTCGACTCCGGCGCGCGGGCGGTACACGTCGAGGCGGTGCCGTCGCCCCGCCCCCGGTGCGTACTGGATGCTCCGCACCCGCTCGACTCGGCGGTCGCGCAGGTAGAAGGGGAGCAGCAGCTGGAACCGGGACGGGCGGGACGCCATCCGCTCGGCCAGCCCGGGCGCGATCTCAGCGCGGTAGTCGGGGCCGAGGCCCTCCTGCAGCGCCTGTTCCATGACCCGCGCCGATCGCAGCGCCCCGATCTGCAACCACACCAGGCCGGCCCACGACCCGATGCTGACGCCCAGCCCGACCAGGCCGGGCCAGGCATCGAGCGCGCCCAGCGCGACGAGCACGGTGGCGGCGGCCAGTTGCCAGACGAGGTGGAAGAGGGCGAGCTCGCCGGTCAACCAGCCGGCGAAGAAGCTCACCCCCTGGGTCTGCCACCGCCGCGACGGCCGGAAGGCGTTGAACGTGAACGCGGCCCCGACGACGCTGGCGACCAGGAGCACCCAGGGCATGGCCTGCATTCTGGCCGATGGGTCAGCGGGGCTGCGGATGCGAGAGGGCCTCGAAGAGGTCGTGCTCGCTGATGCCCGGCGCGGCGCCCCGCCGGATGAACCACTCGTAGCCGAACGCCTCCCGGAACGCATCGGCCGGCATCATCAGGAAGAAGTGGTTCTCGTCGATCTGGCTCTGGTGGGCGGCCATGGCCGCGCGTTTCTTCTCGACGAAGTCGCGCACGTCGACCGAGGTCGTGATCAACGCCTCGGGAGTTCCGAATTCACCGAAGTCGTCCGGGTCGGGTCGCTCGACGTCGTCGGGGATCTCGTTGCTGCGCTCGCGCAGGAGCCGCACGATGTGGTCGCGGTTCATCGTCGACTCGTACACGACCGGGGTCCCGGCGAGCTCGGCGGCGCGTAGGCCGACCCGGTGCACCTGGATGTGGTCGGGGTGCCCGTACCCACCGTGGTCGTCGTAGGCCGTGAGGACGTCGGCCCCTTCGTCCTCCAGAATCGCCGCCAATCGACCGGCCGCCTCCTCGAGGTCGGCCGACCAGAACGCCTCGGGCTCATCGTTGGTGGGCTCGCCCATCATCCCGGAGTCCCGGTACCCGAGGAACTCCACCCGCTGC
The DNA here is from genome assembly GCA_013695115.1 of Actinomycetota bacterium. GTDB lineage: Bacteria > Actinomycetota > Acidimicrobiia > IMCC26256 > JACDBD01 > JBPCMN01. The sequence continues at coordinate 3,059 of JACDBD010000118.1, forward strand.
ACGCCCAGGATCTCGGCCGCCCGCTCGGTCTCGACGACCCGGCGCTGCCACAGCTCCTCACCCGGCTCGAGCACGCCGTCGGCGACCTCCCCGTGCTCACCGCGGGTCGCGACCACCAGCACGACCCGGTTGCCCTCGGCGGCGTAGCGGGCCATGACCCCGCCGGTGGCGATGGCCTCGTCGTCGGGGTGGGCGTGGAACGTCACGATCGTGTAGGCCACGCCGGAATGCTCGCGCGTCGGGAGCGGGGGCCGGGCGCCGAGCGCCCGCCCGAAGTGGGCGCTATCGTCCCAGCGCTACCTGACAGGGGGGTCAGTAATGCGGGCTCGAGCCGTCGCGGTGCTCATGGTGGTCGGACTCGTCGCCGTCGCGTGCGGCAACGAGGAGAGCGGCGGGAGCGGCGAAGGATCGGGCCGGCCCGGCGTTACCGACGACGAGATCAGGGTGGGCGGGGTGGTAGGAAAGACCAACCCGGTCGGTCGCCCGTACGCCGACGCGTTCGTCGGCGTCCAGGCCTACTTCGAGATGATCAACGAAGAGGAAGGCGGCGTCTTCGGCAAGGACCTCGAGCTCGTCGCCGAGCGCGACGACCAGTCGCAGGCGTCCCGCAACATCCAGCAGGTGCGTGCCCTCGTCGAGGAGGACAAGGTCTTCGCCGTCCTTCCCGTGGTCACCCAGATCTTCGCCGGCGCCACCTACCTGGCCGAGCAGGGCATCCCTACGTTCGGCTGGAACATCAACGCCGAGTGGTCGAGCGGCCCCAACCTGTTCGGGGAGAAGGGGTCGTTCCTCTGCTTCGACTGTCCGTTCATCCACCCCGTGTACGTCGCCCAGCAGGTGGGCGCGACCAACCCGGCGATCTTCGGCTACGGCAACGCAGCCCAGTCCCTCGACTGCGCCGAGGGAATGCGGAACGGGTTCGAGACCTACGGGCCGCCGGTGGCGTTCGAGGACATCAGCCTCAGCTTCGGGTTCACCGACCTCAGCGCCACGATTGAGGGGATCCGCGAGAACGACGTCGACTTCGTCGCCACCTGCATGGACGTCAACGGCAACGCCAACATCGCCCAGGCGGTCAAGGACGCCGGCATCGAGCTGAAGGCCGTCGTGTCCCCGGAGGGCTATGCCGCCGACGTGCTGGAGGACTTGGGCGAGAAGGTCGAGGGCTTCTACTTCGGCTCCGACTTCGTGCCGTTCGAGGCGCCCGAAGGCTCCGAGGGCATGGAGCAGTTCCTGGCCGCGATGGAGGAGCGCGACAAGACGCCGAGCGAGCAGGGCCTCGCCGGCTGGGTCAACGCCACCCTCTTCGTCGAGGGTCTCAAGGCGGCGGGCGAGAACTTCACCCAGAAGAAGGTGGTCGACGCCATCAACGAGATCACCGACTTCACCGCCAACGGCATCGTCTCCGAGCAGGACTGGACCAAGGACCACGCCGCCAGACCCGACGCGGACGGGTGCACCGCGCTGCTCCAGGTCCAGGACGGCGAGTTCGTGCCCGTGTTCGGTGAGGAGGGCAGGCCGTTCGTGTGCTTCCTGAACGACCAGGTGGCCAAGACCGGGCCGCCCGACCTCAACAACCCGGTCATCCGGGGGGCGGCTTCGGAGTGATCCGCGTAACCTGACGCGCGTGTTAGGAAACGCTCGGAACGGTTGAGGCGACGGGGGCGAGCGATGCGGGTTCGGGTGGCCGCGGTGCTGGCGCTGCTGGCACTGGTGGCGGGCGCCTGTGGCAACGAGGAGAGCGGCGGGGGTAGCGGCACCGGAGGCCGCACCGGCGTGACCGGCGACGAGATCCGGGTCGGCGGTGTCGTCGGCAGGACCAACCCCGTCGGTCTCCCGTTCCAGGACGCCTTCGTCGGTGTGCAGGCCTACTTCGACATGGTCAACGACGACGGCGGCGTCTTCGGCAAGGACCTGACGCTCGTGGCCGAGCGCGACGACCAGTCGCAGGCGTCGCGCAACATCCAGCAGGTGCGCGCGCTGGTGGAGGAGGACGAGGTCTTTGCCGCCATCCCGGTGGTGACCCAGATCTTCGCCGGTGCCCAGTACCTCGTCGACCAGGGCGTCCCGACCTTCGGCTGGAACATCAACGCCGAGTGGTCGACTGGACCCAACCTGTTCGGCGAGAAGGGCTCGTTCCTCTGCTTCACCTGCCCTGGGATCCAGCCCGCCTTCATCGCCCGCCAGATCGGCGCCCAGCGGGCGGCGGTGTTCGCCTACGGCAACGCACCCCAGTCGCTCGACTGCGCCGAGGGTGTGAAGAACGGGTTCGCCAAGTTCGGGCCCGAGCTCGTCTTCGAGGACACCAGCCTGACGTTCGGGTTCACCGACCTCAGCGCCACGATCGCGGGGATCCGCGAGAACGACGTCGACTTCATCGCCACCTGCATGGACGTCAACGGCAACGCCAACATCGCCCAGGCCCTGAAGGACGCCGGGATCCAGGGGGTGACGGTGTACTCGCCCCAGGGGTACGACGCCGACGTGCTCGACGACCTGGGCGAGAAGATCGAGGGCTTCTATGTCCAGGCCGCGTTCCGACCGTTCGAGGCGCCCGAAGGGTCGGAGGGGATGGAGGAGTACCTGGCGGCGATGGAGGAGCGCGATCAGACCCCGAACGAGCACAGCCTGGCCGGTTGGATCAACGCCCACCTCCTGGTCGAGGGGATCGAGGCCGCGGGCGAGGACTTCACCCGGGAGAAGGTGATCAACGCCATCAACAAGATCACCGACTTCACTGCCAAGGGCATCGTCGCGCCCCAGGACTGGACAGTGGTGCACGGGCCGGCGACCGACGAGCTCGCCTGCGCGACATACGTCCACGTCGAGAACGGCGAGTTCGTACCGGTGTTCGGCCAGCCGGGCAAGCCGTTCGTGTGCTTCGAGCACAACAACGAAGCCGACCTCACCGGCGTGCCCAGCATCGACACCCCGGTGTACCTCTGATGCAAGCGGCACGACCGCCGCAGCGAGCGGAGCCATAGACGATGGAGGAGATCCTCCAGTTCGGGATCGAAGGGTTCCCGGTCGGCTGTGTGTACGCGCTGGTCGCGGTCGGGTTGGTGCTCACGTACAAGACGTCGGGGGTCTTCAACCTCGCCTTCGGCGCGCAGGCGTTCCTGTCGGCCGCGGTCTTCCTCGAGCTCCGCAACGACAGCGATTGGCCGTTGTGGGCCGCCTTCCTGGTCGCGGTCGTCGTCGTCGGGCCCCTCGTCGGTCTGATCCTCGACCGGGCGCTGTTCCGCTTCATGCGGACCGCCTCGTGGATGGTGAAGCTGGCGACGTCGCTGGGGCTGCTCGTCGCGATCCCGCCCACGGTGCAGATCTGGTTCGGGAAGGGCACGCGCTACAGCCCCCCGAGCGTCGCGCCGCTCCTCGGGATCGACGCCGGACGCGTCTTTCGCTTCGGCGACTACAACATCTCGGCCGACCGGTTGGTGGCCGTCATCGCCACGCTCGCAGTCGTGCTCGCCCTGGCCCTGCTCTTCCGCTACACCGCGCTCGGCCTCCAGATGCGAGCGGTGGTCGAGAGCCCCCGGATGGTCGAGCTCGCGGGGGTCGACTCCGAGCGGGTGAGCATGAGCGCCTGGATGCTCTCGAGCCTGCTGGCGGCGCTCTCGGGCGTGCTCGTCGCGCCGCTGCTGACCAACGTCGAGGCGGCGTCGATGACCTTGCTCATCGTGGCCGCGATCGCGGCCGCCGCCTTCGGCAAGCTCACCAGCATCCCGCTGACCCTCGTCGGCGGGCTGGTCCTCGGGATCGGCCAACGGGTGATCGCGGGCAAGCTGCCGCCCAACAGCATTCTGGCCCAGGGCATCCGCCCCGCGCTCCCGTTCCTGCTGCTGTTCCTCCTCCTCATCTTCCTGCCCGCGCTGTACAAGCGGCGGGACGTGGGCGACCCCCTCGCCGGTGTCGACCCGCCCGCGCCGGCGATGGCGGCGTCCTACAAGGACGAGCAGCTGCGCCGGTTCACCCGGATGATTTTCCCGGTCTTCATCGCGGGGTTCATCCTCGTGAACCTCTTCGTGCTCAGCGACCTCTGGGTCTTCCGCCTGACCAACGGGCTCGTGCTGGCGGTGATCTTCCTGTCGATCACCGCGTTCACCGGGCTGTCGGGGCAGGTGTCACTGGGTCAGGCCGCGTTCGCCGGCTGCGGCGCCGCCATCACCGGCCAGCTCGCCAGCCAGTCCGACGTGCCGTCGTGGATCGGCATGCTCATCGGTGCCGCGGTCGCGGCCGTGATCGGCGCGCTGCTCGCGATCCCGGCCCTGCGCCTCGGGGGCATCTTCCTGGCGCTGGCCACGCTCGCATTCGGCCTGATGGCCGAGAGCATCATCTTCCCTCTCGACGGATCCGAGGACGTGCTCGGGTTCCGAGTGCCGATCTTCGGCCTGACCGAGTTCCGGTTGCCCGAGTTCCACCCCAACGTGTTCGGCGGCCAGCTCGGCGTCGACGTCCCCCGCCCCGAGGGGCTGGGGACCGATCAACGGTTCTTCCTCTTCGTGTTCGGGGTCTTCTCTGTGGTGGCGATCCTCGTCATCCTGGTGCGCAACGGCGCCACCGGCCGGTTCCTCGCCGCCATGCGCGGCAGCGAGACCGCCGCCGCGTCCATCGGCATCAACGCCACTCGTCAGCGGATCACCGTGTTCGCGTTCTCCGCCGCGATCGCCGGCGTCGGCGGCTCCCTGCTCGGCATGCTCAACGAGCGCAGCTCCTCCGCGGACTGGTACACGCTGCTCGGCATCTTCTGGGTGGTGCTGGTGCTGAACCTCGGGGTGCGCACGGTCGACGGTGCGGTCAACGCCGGGATGGCCTTTGTGCTGGTCTCCTACCTGATCGAGGACCTCCTGCACATGCCGGAGTCGATCTTCTTCATCCTCTTCGGATTGGGCGCGATCACCTACGCCCGCCACCCCGAAGGCGTGGTCGAGTTCCAGACCCGCAAGAGCATCGACGCCCAGGTACGGGGCCGGCGGTCCAACCAGCGCGCCGACCGCCTGCGGAACGAGGGCCGCCTGCCGTCACAGTGGCGCCGCGTGTCCACCGTGGTCGGGCCGATGATGCCGCTGCTCCTGGTGCCGGTCGTCGGGTACTACTTCGGCGCCCAACCGCTGCTGTTCGCGGTGCTCATCGCTCTCCCGCTGCTCTACAGCTTCTGGTGGGTCTACTGCTGCTACCGCGACGTGCACGCCCACCGTGGGCGCGGCATCGCGGGTCCGATCGGCCTGCTGATCGATCTGGCCGGGAGGCTCGTTACGTTCGTGCTGCTCCCGATGCAGATCGCCGCAATGGCCGACGAGGACGGCCGCGACCGCCCGATCGGGTGGCAGGTGGGCCGGGCGCCGATCGGGTTCGCGCTGTTCGGCTTGTTCCTCCTCCACCGCAGCGACACGGCCAAGGCGCCGGAGGAGCTGGGCCTGCTCGTGATCTCCCTCGTCGGCATCGTCGTGTTCCTGCGCTGGGTCGGCGAAGTGCAGGCGGCGCTCAACCAGTCCTGGCTCGACATCGCCGACCCCGAGTCGGCGGGTGACCAAACCGACGACGAGGCTTCCGAGACGGTCGCGGCGCCGGCGGCTCTGGCCGCCCCGGCGGGAGGATCGTGACCACCGCTCCCGAGACCGCCGTCCCCGGCGCGACACCCAACGGCGGGGCCGCGCTGCTCGACGCGCGCGGTATCACGAAGCGGTTCGCCGGGATCACCGCGCTCCACGAAGTGTCGCTCGACGTCCGACCCGGTGAGCTGGTCGGGCTCATCGGGCCCAACGGCGCCGGCAAGACCACCTTCTTCAACTGCCTGCTCGGGATGGAGCACCCCGACGCCGGGAGAGTGAACTTCGACGGCCGCGACATCACCAACCTGCCGGTCTACAAGCGGGCCCGGCTCGGGTTCGGGCGCACGTTCCAGCGGCTCGAGGTGTTCGTCGGACTCAGCGTGCTCGAGCACTTCCTGCTCGCCGACCGGGCCCGCCACGGCGACGTCCCCCTCTGGCGGGACCTGCTTCGCATGTCGCGCACGACCGCGGATGAGACGGGACGCGCCGACGCCATGCTCGAGGCCCTCGGCATCCGGGACCTCGCCGACAAGCCCATCGAAGCACTGAGCCTCGGCCGCAGCCGCCTGGTGGAGCTCGGGCGGGCGCTGATGACCCAGCCCAAGCTCTTGCTGCTCGACGAGCCGTCGTCGGGCCTGGACCGCAAGGAGACCGCGGCGCTGGCCCAACGGCTCCGCCGGCTCGCCGAGGAGTCGGGCACCGCGGTGCTCCTGGTCGAGCACGACATCGACCTCGTCCAACAGGTCGTGTCCCGGATCTTCGTGCTCGACTTCGGGACGATGATCGCGTCTGGACCCACCGAAGACGTGCTCTCCGACGCGGCGGTCCGCAAGGCCTATCTCGGAGACATGGTATGAGCGCGCTGCTGGAGTTGCGCGACGTCCACGCCGGCTACGGGCCGTTCCGCTCGCTGTTCGGCGTGTCGTTCGCGATCCAGCCCGGATCGGTCACGGCGCTGCTCGGATCGAACGGGTCCGGCAAGACCACCGTGGTGCGGGTGGTCTCGGGACTCATCAAGCCGACCTCGGGCGCGGTCGTGTTCCAGGGTCAGGACGTGAGTGGCCGGCGCGCCTACCGCATCGCCCGGCTCGGGATCACCCACGCGCCGGAGGGCCGGTCGGTGTTCGCGTCGCTGACGGTGGAGGAGAACCTGGTCCTCACGTTCCGCGAGCAGCTGGGGCGTAAGGGCGTGCGTCCCGCGCTCGACCAGGCGTTCACGATGTTCCCGCGGCTCGGGGAGCGGCGCCGGCAGCTGGCGGGATCGTTGTCGGGGGGCGAGCAGCGGATGCTCTCGTTGGCGCGGGTGTTGGTGGCTTCGCCCAAGCTCCTCGTCACCGACGAGCTGTCCTTGGGGCTGGCTCCGGTCGTGATCGACGAGGTCTACCGGACCCTCGCGACCATCCGCGACCACGGGGTCGCGTTACTGATCGTCGAGCAGCACGTACGCCGGGCGATGACGCTCGCCGACGACGTGGTCGTCATGGCGCAGGGGAGGGTGGCGCTCTCGGGGCCGGCGTCCGAGGTCTCCGACCTCACCGAGACGCTGCTGCCCGCAGCCCAGGGTGAGGCCGTGCCCGACGGCGAGGGCCGGTCGGCGCAGCGGTGACGCGCCGGGGCCGCCCCGCAGGGCGGCCCCGTCCTACTGACCTACGAGCGCAGGTGCGCGCTCAGATGGTGTCGTTGGCGATGATGTCGGCGCAGGGGCCGCTCGTCAACAGGGCCGGGTTGGCGAGCGCGAACAAGTTGCACAGGGTCAGCGGCGAGACCTTCCACACCTTCTTGCCGTCCTCCTTGACGAGGACGGCCCCGCCACTCTGATCAGGAAGGACCGGGTCCCCGCCGATCAGAAGGTCGAACGTCACCACTGCTGCCTTCTTGCTCTTGAACGTGATCTTCTTCACGTCGGGCTCGGTGATGTCGGCCGCACCCGCATTGGCCTCCGAGAGCTCGACCGCGAGGGCCTGGAACTCGGGATCGTCACCCACCTCGGCGACGCAGGCGAGCTTCTGCTCGATCGTGTAGCCGAGCTCCGCACTGAGGAAACAGGCGTAGGTGTCTTCGATCTTCGCCTTTTCCTTCTTGGGGTTCTTCGGCTGGTTGTCGCCGGCGGCGGCGGGCCCGATGGCCATGGCCGACGCGGCCAGACAGGCTGCGAGCAGGACGAGCAGTCGACGCATGATGACCCTCCCTAGGGCCCACGCCCCCTGACGCAGGCGTCAGGAATATAACCCGG
>JACDBD010000128.1 GCA_013695115.1 Actinomycetota bacterium
GACCAGCGGACGCGGGCTCATCCCGTCGCCGCCAGTCGCCGCAACCAGCCGACAACGCCGTCGCGCAGCTCGGGAGGATCGAGCACTTCGGCGCCGTCGAGCAGGCCGACGACGAACGAGCGGAACGCGGCCACGTTCGTGACCGGGAGACCGACCACGACCGACCCGTCGGCGCGTCGTTCGACGACCAGGTGCTCGCCGACCTGGTGCACGACTCCGGGAGCCTGGGGCGCGTCCACGAGCACCCGAGCGGTCACCGGCTCGTCGCCACCGAAGCGCCACGGGTCGTCGCGCAACAGGCTGGCAGGGTCGAGGTCGGCCGGGGGCTCGACCGTGCCCGACGGGCCGGTCTCGACCGGTCCCTCGACCCGGTCGATGCGAAAGGCGCGCTCGTCGTCGCGGTCGTGGTCGTGGCCGACGACGTACCAGTGTCCCCGCCGGAACACGATGCCCCACGGGTCGAGCCGACGGGGCTCGCCCCGGTACGCGAACGTGACTGACGCCCGCTCGCGGTAGGCGTCGAACAGCACGGGGAGCTCGGGCACGCTGGGCAGCGCCGCGACCGCAGTCGCGGCTTCGCCTTCGAGCCCGCCCAGCTTCCACAGCGCCTCGGGCCCGGCCCCCCCTTCCAACTGCACCGCGGTAACGGCTACGTGAAGCGCGGCCTGCTCGTCGGCGGTGAGGGCGAGTTGCGGCAGGTAGTACTCGTCGGGATGGATGCGATAGCCGACCTCGGGCCCGAGCGCGTCGATTGCCTCCGTCTGCACCGGGATGCCGATCCCGCGCAGCGTGTCCTTGTCGCGCTCGAACTGTCGCCGGTAGGACGCCTTGTCGGGCGGATAGCCGGGGACGAGGTCTACGAGCTCCTCGAGCGGGAGGGGCCGACGGGTGTCGAGCAGCGTCGCCACCAGGTTGGTGAGCCGCTCGAGCCGGTCAGCCATCGTCCCCGTCGGTCGGTGCGGAGCCGACCCGCGCGGCCGCGAGTGCACCGGCCGCCGCTCCCGCGAGGAACAGGGCAGGGTCGTCGCGGGCGGGCCGGTCCATCGACACCACGTCGAGCCCGGCCCGGTCGAAGAGCGCGAGCACGTCGGGCGGGTCGACCTCGACCAGCGCGTGGCGCCGGTCGATGCCCGCTCCCGCGAGTTCCGTCTGTAGCCGAGAGTCCTGCTGCCCGCCGAGGCGGGGCACCGCCACCTCCACTCGCTCCCGGCAGGCCAGACGCAGGGCGGTCCGCGTGTGATGCGAGAGGCCCGCGTGTCGGGCGCGGGTGTCCGCGAACGAAACCCGCAGGCACGCGATGGGCGCGCCGCCGAGCGCGGCAGCGGCGTCGAGGATCGGGCCGACCTCCATGCCGGAGAAGCCGAGCCGGGTGTTGGTGCCTACGATGCCGGGGCCCATCGCCACGACCGCGGCGTCGGCGTGGGCGACGTGGCGGGCGACCGCCAGCGCCGAGTAGATCGACACCGCTTCGAAGTCTCCGCCGAACGCGTGCCCGCAGGTGATGGTGGCGTCGAGCAGGCCCCGGGTGCGGAGGGCGTGGACGAGATCCGACATCGCCAGCGGCAGCCCGGCCCCATCCGTCATCACGTAGGCGAGGCGGGCGTCGGGGCGGGCGTCCTTGAACGCGACCGCCACCGCCGGGACCTGGCTGTGCAACGCCGCCGCCACGACCGGCATGCCGTCGATCGACTCGACCTCCGACAGCGCGGCCAGGTGCTCCTCGGTGCTGCCGACGTCGGTCTGGAGACTCGTGTACCGACCTTTGAGGATGTGCCCCGGGCCGGGCTCGTGGAACGACTCGTGGGCGAGGTTCCAGTGCACGACGTGCCAGCCGCCGGTCCCGAGACCCAGCTCGACCGCGGTGGTGTTCACCACCACCCGATCCCCGAGCGCCACCGTGCCGGTCAGCTGGGGTAGGACGTACGCCCGCTCCGGCCCGCAGCCAAGATCGACCTCCACTCGTTGGAGGCCGGGGCGCTCCTCGAGCACCCGCACGACGTCACCGGTCCGGAACGAGGGCATACGTCAGGTTACGGGGCGCAGAGGCGTCATCCACCGGCGTGACTCGTGAATTGCGCGGGAGCGGCGAGCGGCCCGGAGGG
>JACDBD010000142.1 GCA_013695115.1 Actinomycetota bacterium
CCGCAGGACTCGCCGAGCGAGCGCGTGTCCGCCGGGGAGACGACCGGGCACGGTCACCTCCGAGCCGTGCGCGACGACGACGTACGGAGCGGCACGAAGCCGGGGCCCCACTTGCCCGAGCGGCAGCATCGGATCGAGGAAGACGACGTCGGCGCTGACGTCGCGCGCCAACTCGTCGACGCGCGTAGCCAGCGCGGGGGTTGGTAGCAGGACGCGGGCGCGCGACCGCTCGACCCGGAACGATTGCCGGGCGTCGAACGCCCTGTCCCCCCGGTACGGCGTGGTCAGGACGGTGGTCTCGGCGGGCGGCAACCGGCACCACAGCTCGTACAGGTACGACTGGATCCCCCCCGTCTTGGGCGGGAAGTCGTTGGTGACGAGCAGCGACCCCACTCAGCGGGACGCGGCGGCCACGGTGCCGGGTGCGGCTGCGTGGATGTCGCGCGCGGCCCGGATTCCCGACTCGAGCGCGCCCTGGATCCACGCGTGCCACAGCGAGCAGTGCTCGCCGGCGAAGTAGACGCGGCCCTCGGGCCTCACGATGTCGTCCTGGAGCCGGCTCTCCTGCCGGGGCTCGAACAACGCGAACGCGCCCCGGGCCCACCGGTCCTCGTACCAGGAGTGCGTATGCCCGACCTCGTACTCCTCGACGATCTCCGGGTGGATCTTGGCGACGTCCTCGAGTGCTTCCTCGAAACGGGTCTCCTCGTCCATTGCTCCCCACCGCAGCGCGTCCATCCCCCACGTGTACGACGCCAGCAGCGTGCCCCGGGGCTCGTCCGGGTACGGGTGCGACGGGTAGCAGATCCGCCGGATCGGGAGGTCGGTGGTGGTCGTGCCGCCGCCGATCCCGTCGGTGCGCTCCCAGAACCGGCTCCGGGTCTGGAACAGGACCTTCGTCGACGGGTTGTAGTTCAGCTCGCGGATCGCCTGCTGCTTCCCGCGCGACCACCGCGGCTGTACCTCGATGTCGCGCAGGACCGGGAACGGGATGGCGCAGATGGCATAGTCGCCGGTCTCGGTGAAACGTCCCGACTCCGTCTTGACGCGGACAGTGACGGAGCTCTCGTCCTGCTCGATCGCGTGCACGTTCGCCCCGAAGCGGATGTTGTCCCGGAGCTGCTCGTAGAACGCGTTCGGGAGTCGGTCGAAGCCGCCCACGATCTCGTGCATGTCCTCGAAGGCCCGCCCGACGATCTCCCGCAGCTGCTCGATGACGGCCGCGTTCATGTTCGACTCCCGGAAGCTCATGACCCCGTACAGCTCGATCGCCCCTTCCGAGAAGCCGCGCATCTCGAGGAACTCACGGATCGAGTACTGGTCGTACTCGGCGATGATGGCCTCGAGCGCCGACTCGCCCTCCCGCTGGTACTGCTCGCGCACCTCACGGGTCGCCTCGTCCCAGAGCTCGCTGTACGTGCGCCCCAGTTCGCCGGCGGCGAGCTCGAACGGCAGCCGCTCCGGCTCCCGCTCGGCCTCCTCCATGGTCATGCGCCCGCCTTCAATGCACACCAGCGTCTTGGGGTTGCTCATCACAAACGGCCGGAGCTGCAACCCGAACAGGTCGCAGTACTCGAGCGTGAGGTCGTGCACACGAGGAATACGCATGGCGCCGTACTCGGCGTAGACGCCCGGCGCGAAGTCACGGCACGTGTAGACGCGCCCGCCGACACGCTGCTGTGCTTCCAACACGAGCGGATCGTGGCCCTGGCGCTTGAGCTCGAACGCGGCCACCAGTCCGGCGATGCCGCCACCGATGATGATCACCCGCTTCCGGTCGCCCGGGCGCTGCTCGAGGCCTTCGGAGGGAACGTCGAGGACCGCGTCCGGGACCGGGGGCGTGTCCGCGGGCGAGGGCGCCCCCGCCGGGAGCAACTCGTCGCCCGATGCGCCCGCGCGGCCTGCGCTCATGTCATGCCCCCTCCGGCCCCTCCGCCGGGGCCACCCGGTCAACGAACGCGCATTGTGGCATCCCCCACGCGGGGCGCGCGGCGATCGACCCCGCCACGGAGCACTGCGATGCCGACGAGCGCGGCTGCAGCTGCGGTCGCGAAC
>JACDBD010000160.1 GCA_013695115.1 Actinomycetota bacterium
AGATCGTGCTCATCCAGCGGCTGGTGCTGTTCCTCGGCTACCCGACGTACTCGTTGACGGTGACACTGGCGTCGCTGCTGATCTTCACCGGCGTCGGCGCGCTGCTCAGCGGGCGCTACGACCCCCGGTCGGGGCGGGTCGTGCGCGGGTTGCTGGGCGCGGTCGCGGCGCTCACGCTCTTCTATCAGTACGGCCTGCCATCGCTGACCGATGCGCTGCTGGGCTGGCCCCTGGCTGGTCGGGTGGTGGTCGCATTCGTGGTGATGGCGCCGCTCGGGATCTGCCTGGGCACGTTCATGCCCCTGGGGCTGGGCGCGGTCGCGGGCCTGACCGAGCACCCTCGCGAGTACGTGGCGTGGGGGTGGGCGGTGAACGGCTTCGCGTCGGTGATCGGCGCGGTGCTCACGACCATCCTGGCGATGGCGTTCGGCTTCCGGACGGTGCTGTTCCTCGCCTTCGTCGTCTACGCGATCGCGGTGCTGGCGCTGCGGGCCCTGCTGCGGGCGCCGCCGGTCGCGGCGCCCCCCGCCTAGTGCGATCGCACGAGATCGCCGCCGGTCTCGCTGCGGTCGTGCTGTTGGTGACCGGCTGCGGCGGGTCGGATGACTCCAGCGAGGGCGACGGTAGCGAGGGGCCGACGACGACCGTCGCCCTGGCGGAGCAGCTCCGAGTCGAGCTCGGCGAGCTCCACCTGTCACGGATCGCCGAGATCCCCGACCTGCGGGCGATCTTCCACCACGGCCGCGATGGCACCGCGGTCGAGGACACATCGCTGGACGCCGGCGCGACCTGGTGTCGGCGCGCGACCTACACCTGGGCGATCGAGGACGCGGCCGCGGAGGACGACTTCGTCATCCGCTACACCCTCGTCGAGGAGAGCCCGGACTGCGCTGCTACCGGTACGCCGTTCGTGCTGCACGTCACCGGGCGGGAGCAGCGCGCCGGTGCCGACGTGCTGACGGGCGAGTACACGACACCGGCGGGGCTGCACGTCGAACGCACCGTGTGTGAGGAGACGATCTCCGACTGGCCCGACGTCTGCGGTGAGCAGCCGACGCTGCCGGCGCCGACCGACGAAGCGTCCTCCGCCTGAGGCGCCGGTCAGTACTCCTTCGTCTCCACCGTCTCGACGATCCGCGCCTGCGGCCCCTCGATGAGACCGGCGGCTCGACCACCTGCCACACCTCTCGCATCGCCGCGCGCAGGCCCTCGGCCTCGCGCGTGGTGTCGAACTCCAGATCGATCACGACGAGGTTCGGATCGTCGATCGCTCGCCGGATCCAGTAACGGCGCACCCCCGATCGCTCGCGACCGACGGGATCGCCGTCGAAGGCCGCCTTCTACCCGGCGAAGTCGGCGACTCGGTGTTCGATATGCAGAAGGACCATCGGTCTCCCTCAGCTGTCGGCGGTGAAGGGACCCTTCCCCATCTGTTCGCGCACGGTCGTGACCGGAGGGTTGGTCAGGGTGCGGCGCTGCCAGTTGGCGCCGTCGACGACGAGGGTGTGGCCGGAGATGAACCGGGCGTAGGGCGACGCGAGGAAGGTCGCGGCCCAGCCGAGTTCCTGGCGCTGCCCTACCCGCATCGCCGGCTGGCACGGGTCCTTGTCGCTGGTGCGGTCGAGGCTGCCGCGGATGTCGGCGGTCATGTCCTCGTGGGGAAAGAGCCCGGGCACGAGCGCGTTCACCTGGATCCCGTACGGTCCCCACTCGACCGCGAGCGACTCGGTGAGGTTCTTGACCCCGGCCTTGGCCGCGGCCGAGTGGGCGAACCCGGGACCGCCGGTCCAGGCGTACGACGCGCCGACGTTCACGATCGAGCCCGGCGTTCCCGCAGTCAGGTGGCGGCGGCCGAACTCCCGCGCGCACAGGAAGGTGCCGTTGAGGGTGATGTCGACGACAGTGCGCCAGGCATTGGGCGACATGTCCTCGGCCGGTACCGGAAAGTTGGCGGCGGCGTTGTTGACGAGCACGCCGGGCAGCCCGAAGGTTTTCTCCGCTTCGTCGAAGGTTGCGCTGATCGCGTCGGGCTCGCGGATGTCGCAGGCCACCGCCAGCACGGGAGCGCCCAGCGCCTCCATCGCGTCCTTGCCCGAGGCGAGGTGCTCCTCCTTGCGGCTGGCGATGACGATCGACGCGCCCAACCGGGCGAACTCCGACGCGATCGCCTTGCCCAGGCCGGTCCCGCCGCCGGTGACGAACACGCTCACGTCCGCGAACGTGTCCGCCGGGAGCGCGGTCTCACCCACAGGGGGCGGTCCCGGCAGCCCGATCAAATCGCTCACCGTGCCTCCGTCCCTTCAACTGCCGGTGAAGCGCGGGTCGCGTTCCTCGGCGCGCGCCGCGCGCAGCTCGGCTATGTCGTCGCTCTTGTTGATGAACGTCTGGTAGATCATCTCGTCGCCCATCGACGCCCGGATGGTTGGCTGCGCCAGGTGCCGGATCACCTCTCGCCCCATCTTCACCGTTACCGCCGGCAGCGCCGCGATGTGCTCGGCCATCTCCCGCATGGTGGCATCGAGCTCGGCCTCGGGCACCACCCGGCTCACAATCCCGTGGCCCAGCGCCTCGTCGGCATCGAGCACCCGCCCGGTGAGCACGAGGTCGCTGACCAGGCCGTGACCGCACATCTCGAACAGGGCGGCCACGCCGCCGGTGTCGGGGATCACCCCGTAGTTGAGCTCGGGCAGGCGGAAGCGGGTGCCTTCGGCTGCGACGCGCACGTCGCAGAGGAGCGCCCGCTGGAACGACCCGCCCATCACCCAGCCCTTGCACGCCACCAGCACCGGCGCGTCGAGCTCCCAGAGCTGCTGGATCCCCCGGTGCCCGCGCCGCATCAGCTCGTGGTGCGACAGCGGGACCTTCAGGTTGCCGATCGAGCCGGCGTCGCGGCCGGAGGAGAACGACTTGCCCTCACCCCGCCAGATCACCGCCCGGACCTCGGGTCGTCGGCATAGCTCGCCGAAGATCTCGAAGAGGCGCGCGTCCATCTCGTCGTCGAACGCGTTGTGCTTCTCGGGGTTGTTGTTGGTGATGACCGCGATCGACCCCTCGTACTCGAGCCGCACTCGATCGGTCATGTCGTCCCACCTCGGGAAGGAGCGGAGGCGGCGGGAATCGAACCCGCGTACAAGGTTTTGCAGACCTCTGCCTGAGCCACTCGGCTACGCCGCCGGTAACCAGCGAGATTACCGCTCGCTCGGGCCGGACCCTCGTTGGCAAGTGCCACAATGGCCCGTCCTCCGGCAGGGCAGAACCGAGCGAGGAGTCCCCGTGAGCTCAGTCCGACACCCCACCCGGCGCGTGATCGCCACGCTCGTCACCAGCCTTGCGCTGCTCGGCGCCGGCATCGGCGCCCCCGCCACGGCGGCAGCCGGCGAAG
>JACDBD010000186.1 GCA_013695115.1 Actinomycetota bacterium
GCGCCAAGCCCGAGGTTCCCGTCACCGACCTGCCCGCGCACCTGACTGCATTGGGCGAGGAGCGGATCATGGACGGACCGGTCGACGGCTACCGCGACACCGCCGAGGGAACCCTGGCCGCCTGGCAGCAGCGCGGATCGCTCGACGGGACGGTCTTCCTGCCGATGGGGTTCGAGCTGCCGGCGGACCGCGCCCTCGGCATCCTGTTGCTCGACTCCCTGGTGCACGGCTGGGACCTCGGCCGCGCCATCGGCGTCGACACCGAGATCGAGTCCCAGGTGGCGCAGGCGGCTCTCGCGGTGGCCCAGGGATTCGTCGGCGACCAGCTGCGCGGGACCGCCTTCGGCAACGCGATCGACCTCCCCGACGGCGCGTCACCGACCGACGAGCTGGTCGCGTTTCTCGGCCGCCGGCCCTAACTGCGAGTGCTGATCAGCTGGCGGGCTCCCGCGGGCATGAGCCGGTCGGGGGTCACCGGGGGAGAGAAGTAGTTGCCCTGCACTTGATCGACGCCGAGGCGCCGCACCTCGGCGAGCTGCTCGGCGGTTTCGACTCCCTCGGCCATGATCCCGGCGACGCCGCCATCGTCGCCGCCGTGACCGCCGAGTGTCGGGGACCTAGGTCTGTGGTACCGCCGGCTCGGGTGACGGGGTGGCGGCGGTCGGTGCCGGCGGCTCGGTCGGCACGCCGGCGGCCTCCTTCAGCTCCTCGAGTGCGTCGCGGAAGCCGTCGGCCAGGTCCCACAGATCGGGCACGCTCTCGCGGCAGGCGATCAGGCCGATGTCGAGGGTATCCATGTAGCTGATCACGGTCACGTTGAGGCCGGCGCCCTCCATCACCGGGCCCAGCGGGCAGAGCAGCTCGAGCTTCGCTCCCGCGAGGTACAGCGGGAACGGCGGGCCGGGCACGTTCGAGACGATCAGGTTGTGGATCGGGCGATGGCGGTCGGCCAGGTTCATGCTCGAGTAGAGGCGAGACGCCCGCGCGAACAGCGCGGGCGTAGCGAACTCGGCCCAGTCCTGGAGCATCTTGGCGCCGATGGCATTGTGTTCGTCCTTCGCCGCCCGGGTGACCTCGCCGATGGCGCGCAGCCGCTCGGCCGGGTCGCGCTGGTCGGTCGCCAGCGACGTGAACAGCGCCGAAACCTGGTTGCTCCCCTGCGTCTCGACGTCGGGGTCGTTGCGCACCGAGATCGGCACGACCGCGATCAACGGCTCCTCCGGCAACTCGCCGCGGGCGTCGAGGTAGCGGCGCAGCGCGCCCCCGCACAGCGCGAGCACCACGTCATTGACGGTGCAGCCCATCGCCCGCTTGACCGCCTTGACCTCCTCGAACGGCAGCGTCACCGCCGCGACCTTGCGGTGCGGGGTGATGGAGGCGTTCAGCGACGTGCGGGGTGCGGCGAACGGTGCCGGAGCGGAGGGCCCTTCGCTATCCCGACGGCGACGCACGACGTCGACCAGCGAGCGCACGGCGCTCGGGAGCTTGGACGCGATCTGGAACGGCTGGCGTGCCAGCGACCACGCGGCGTAGCCGACGAGCTCCACGTCGGACGGCACCCGCTCGGGCACGGCCGGCTCGACCGGCTCCTCGGTCTCCTTTGGGGCGGGCGAAGGCTCGAGGTCGAACAGGTGGACCATGACCTCGGCGCCGGAGACGCCGTCGATCGTCGAGTGGTGCACCTTGGCGAGCACGCCGATCTTGCCGTCCTCGAGGCCCTCGACGATGCACAGCTCCCAGAGTGGCCGGGAACGGTCGAGCTGGCGGCTGGTGAACTCGCTCGCGACGTCGCAGAGCTCCTTCAGCCCACCGGGCGCGGGCGCGCCGATGCGGCGCACGTGGTAGTCGAGGTCGAAGTTGGGGTCGTCGACCCAGATCGGGTGGTGGAGACGGAACGGCACCTCGACCAGTCGCCGCCGGAACATCGGGATCAACGGCAGGCGCTCCTCGATGACCGCCCGCACCTTCTCGAACGTGTAGCCGCCGGGGACGGTCTTGGCGTCGAAGACCGACACCATCGAGACGTGCATGTGGTGGCTGGGCGTCTCGATGTAGAGGAAGGCTGCGTCGAGCCCGGTGAGCCGCTCCATTGCTGTCCCCCAGTCCGGCCGTCGGGTGCGGCGCGGACCGCCGAGCGTATTACCTCGAAAGGGACGGAGCCCTCTCGTCGATGCGGCCACTCACCGAGGCGCACGCCTCGAGCAGGGCCGGGATGAATCGGCGCGCTCCCAGCACACAGGCGGCGTGGTCGGTGTGGGCAGGATGGATCGTGGCGCCGGGGATCGCCTTGGCCAGCTTGAGCTGACGCGACGGCGCCACGAACTTGTCCTTGGTGGTCACCACGACCGCGGTGGGAACGTCGACGCGGTCGATCCACTCGTGCGAGCTGAACCGGCCCATCGCGTTCATCGCCGCCAGGAGGGTGCTCGGCGTACACCGGCGCAGCTCGGCCAGGGCCCAGCGGGGCATGCGCACGCCGTCGAGCTCGGTCGGGTCGAAGGGGGGTTCCTCCCGGGCGCGCCCCCGGAGCGGAGGAACGTGGCGCGCGACCTGGAGCGCGGCCATCGCGCCCCACAGGCTGCCGTAGAACCAGCGCTCGCGCATGGTCCCGCCGAAGTTGCGGCTGGTTGCGCACAGCACCATTCCTTCGACCCGGTCGTGGTGGCGGTGCCAGATCAACTGGGCGATCGGGCCACCGAGCGAGTAGCCGACGGGGACGAAGCGCTCGATGCCGATCGCGTCGGCCAGCGCGACGACGTCATCGGCGCAGTCCGACAGCCGGTACCGGCCCTTGGCGGGGATGCCATGGCCGTGGCCGCGTAGGTCGACTGCCACCACCCGGTACCGCTCCGACAGCGGGCCGAAGGCGGGGAACCAGTTGAGCGCGCCGCTGGCGGCGAGGCCGTGGATCAGCACGAGCGTCGGAGCGTCCGGGGGGCCGGGTTGCTCGTAGACGAAGGTGGTACCCCGACCCGGGAGCTCGACGACCCGGCCGGGAGGAAGGGTGTCGGCCGAGAGGCGGCTCAACGTGTACCCGAGCACCTGGACCATCGCCACCACCTCCCACTCCGCATGGTTCTACCCCCTGTGGATATCAGATCTCGCGGGTGCGCGGGTGGTTACTGCGCGGCCTTCTGGAGCTCTTCCAAGGCTTCGCGGAGGGCATTCGGGAAATCGCCGAGGCCTGGCATGGTCTCGGGGCAGGCCACGACGCCGAAGTTGAGCTCGCCCAGGTAGCTCCACACGGTCACGTTCAGTCCCACGTTCTCGAGGATCGGGCCCATCGACCAGATACCGACGAGCTTCGCGCCGGCAACGTAGAGGGGCGCGGTGGGTCCGGGGACGTTGGAGACAACGAGGTTGATCGGCGGGCGGTGGCGGTCGGCCAGCGCGAGCCGCGAGTACACGCGGGCGCCGGTGGCGACGGGCCGGGGCGGCGCCAGCTCCCACCAGTCGGCCAGCATCTCGCCGCCGAGCGCGTGGTGCTGCTCCTTCGCCCCCTTCATCACCTCGTGGATGGACTGCAGCCGCGCCACCGGGTCGTCCATCTGCACCGGCAAGGCGGTGAACAGGTTGGACACGCTGTTGGCGAGCACCGCCTTCCCCGGCGTGCGGGTGCTCACGGGCACGCCCGCGACCAGCGCCCGGTCGGGGAGGGCGTCGTGCTCGTCGAGCCAGCGCCGCAGCGCGCCCGTGGTCAACGCCAGCACGACGTCGTTGATGGTGACGTCGAACGCGTTCTTCACCGTCTTCACGTCGTCGAGGGACAACGACGTCGAGACGAACACCCGGCGGCGGGTCAGCGCCCGGTTGAACGGCAGGGTGGGAGCCGTGAACGGAGACGGCGGAGAGACCGCGCCGCTGCGCTGGCGGCGCACGACGTTGCGGATGCCCTCGTAGGTGCGTCGGAGCAACCCAGGGATCCACAACAGCTGGCGCAACCGCTCGAGCAGCGCCCGGACGAACAGCTCGCGTCGGGTCGGCACCCGCTCGGGGCGCCACGGTTCTGTCGGCGGCGACGGATCCGGGGCGTTGGGATCGGCGTCGAACACGTTGGTGAGCAGCTCGGCCGCCTTCACCCCGTCGGCGACGGAGTGGTGGATCTTGGACACGAATCCGACGTGCCCGCCCTCGAGCCCCTCGGCCACCCAGACTTCCCACAGCGGCCGGCGCCGGTCGAGCGGGACGCTCGCGACCTCGGAGATGAGCTCGTCGAACCGGCGGTTGTCGCCGGGAGCGGCGACCGTCGCCTGCCGCACGTGGTGGTCGAGATGGAAGTCAGGATCGTCCGCCCACATCGGGTGGTGCACGCCGAGCGGCATGTCGACCACCCGACGCCGGAACGACGGCAAGAGATGGAGACGCTCCTCGAGCGACTCCTTCACTTTCTCGAACGAGTAGCCGCCCGGCACCGTCGACGTGTCGAGCACCGCGATCTTCAGGGTATGGAGGTGCTGGGTGGGCGTCTCCATGTAGAGGAAGCTCGCATCGAGCCCGGTGAGTCGCTCCACGCCCGTGATTCTGTCCGCGGTCAGAGGCGCCATCCACCGGCTGGAGTCGCGCATTGTGCGGGAACGGCGAGTTGCCCTCCGGGCGGCGGCAGGTACCCTGCCGCCGAGCGAGCGTGACCAGGGGGGAAGGCATGGGCGTGCGGGACCGGGTCGGCTTCGCCCGCGACCACGACGTCATCCTCGGTGGTTTCCTCGAGCGACTCGCGCAGGTCCACGGAGACGCGCCCCTCGTGCACGAGGACGGCGACGACGGCCTCGACCTCACCTACACGCAGGCTGCAGATCAGGTCGCCCGATGGGCGGGCGCGCTGCGGGCCCGCGCCGGGCAGGGCCAGCCGGTCGTGGTCGCGCTGCCCAACGGCTACGCGCTCTTCCTGGCCTGCCTGGCTGCGAGCCGCGCCGGAAACCTGGCCGTGCCGGTCAACCCCAAGATGCGGCCCGAGGAGATCGACCACGTCGTCGCCGACGCGGGCGCGGCATTCGTGCTCCGCGACGGCGGTGAGCTCGACGACGGCGAATCGGTCGACGCCGCGCCGGCCGAGGTCGACGACGTCGCTGCCCTCTTCTACACGTCGGGCACGACGGGCAAGCCCAAAGGTGCCGAGCTGACCCACCGGTCGCTCGTCGGCCGGGTGGGCCCGGCGGCGTTGTACCCCTCCGGCATGCGGCGCGACGAGGCGGTGTCGGGCCTGCCGGTGGCGCACATCGCCGGGTTCGCGATGCTCGTGCAGCTGGCAGCCCTGGGAGTACCCGTCTACCTGCTACGCCGGTTCCGTCCCGACGACGCCCTCGACGCGATCGAGGCCCGCCGGGCGACGATGTTCGTCGGTGTCCCCGCTATGTACCGCATGATGCTGGAGGCCGGGGCGGAGAAGCGCGATCTGTCGTCGGTGCGCATGTGGGCATCGGGCGCGGACGCGATGCCGGTCGAGCTGGCCCGCAAGTTCCAGGGCATGGGTGGCGGCGCGAGCATGTTCGGCCGCACGGTCGGCCGGGCGACGTTCGTCGACGGCTACGGCATGGTCGAACTCGGCGGCGGCGCCGCGCTCGGGGTCATACCGCCAGCGGGACCGACGGGGATGCTGCGCATCCCGCTGCCCGGCTACAAGCTCCGAGTCGTCGACGACCACGGTAAGGAGGCATCACGTGGCGAGGTCGGAGAGCTCGTCGTCAAGGGGCCCGGCGTCATGCGCGGCTACCACGGCCAGAAGGGCGCCACCGCGGAGACGATGACGCCCGACGGCTGGCTCCGCACCGGCGATCTCGCTCGTAAGGGTCGCCTCGGACTGATCGAGTTCGCAGGCAGGAAGAAGGACGTCATCAAGCACGGCGGCTACTCGGTGTTCGCAGCCGAGGTCGAGGCCACGCTCGAAGAACACGACGATGTCGTGGAGGCGGCGGTCGTGGGCATACCCGACGAGCGCAAGGGAGAGGTGCCGTGCGCCGCGGTCCGGCTCGGGCACAGAGGGCAGGTCACGGGTGACGACCTGATCGCGTGGGCCGAGCAGCGCCTCTCCGACTACAAGGTGCCCCGCCGCGTGCTCGTGGTCGACGATCTGCCCCGCACCGGGACCGACAAGGTCCGCAAGGCCGACGTGAAGACGCTGTTCGAGCCGTAATCCGAGAATTACGCTCCTCGAATCGCGCGCACGGTTCCGAAAGCCACACAGCCGCTGGCGGTCGGATGGTGGCCCGCGATCGTGCTCGTGTCGGTCAACCTCGTCGACGGCGCGTCGGAGAACATCGTCCCGGGGGTGCTGCCGCTCCTCCAGGACGAGTGGGGCTTCGGCGACACACTGGGCGGCGCCATCCCGACTGCGGCCGCCCTCATCGGCCTCGTCGTGCTGCTCCCCGCCGGCTGGATGGCCGACCATCTCCGCCGCACCCGCATCCTGGCGGTGGTGGTGGGTGCCTGGGCGCTGGTGACCATCGCGAGCGCGCTGGCCACCGCCTTCTGGATCTTCTTTGCGACCCGGCTCGTGCTGGGCGCCGCCAACCACATCGACAATCCGTCGGCCTCGAGCCTGCTGGCCGACTACTACCCGGCGCGGGTGCGCGGTCGGGTGTTCGGATACCAACGCGTCGCGAACACGGTCGGCGCCGCCTTCGGAATCCTGGTGGGCGGCGTGCTGGGCCAGTGGTTGGGTTGGCGGGCGCCGTTCCTCGTGATGGTCGTGCCCGGTCTGGTCGTCGCGGTGGCGTGTCTCTCGTTGCGAGAGCCGGAGCGGGGTGAGAGCGAACGGCTCGACGCCGAGGCCGCCCGCGACCCGGCCGCGATCCTCGTCGAGCTGGAGACGGTAGCGGCGGAGCCGCCCCGGTTGCGCCCCCGCGAGTACCTCGGCGAGGTCCGGGCGGTGCTGCGCATCCCGACCATCCGGCTGCTCTACATCGGCCTGACCGTCACCTTCATGGGGCTCAACAGCATCGCCTACTGGCTGCCGAGCTTCCTCGAGCGAACGTACGGGCTCGGTGAGGGCGCCGCCGCCGGCATCACCGGCGGCGTGGGTCTCGTGGCCGCGCTGGGTGGCTCCGTAGTCGGTGGCGTGATGGGCGACCGGCGCGCCGCGGTGGCGCGAGGGGGACGGGTCACGCTCGCAGGCACCAGCCTCTTCGTCGGCGCGATCGGCGTGATCGTCGCGCTGTCGCTCCCGGTGCTCGCGCTGCAGATGGGGCTGGCGCTCGTCGCCGCCTTCTGCATCCTCGTGTCGGTCCCGAACTTCGCCGCTGCCACCGCCGAGGTGCTGCCCGCCCGACGACGCGGCACCGGCTTCGCGGTGTTCACGTTCGTTCTCGTGGCCGGGAGCGCGCTCGGCCCGCTGCTGGTTGGCGCGTTGTCGGACCTCACCGGTTCGCTCCGCCTCGCGCTCATGGTCGCGGCGCTGCCGGCGATACCCGGGAGCCTCATGGTGGTGCGGGCCCGCCACACGATCGACGCCGACGCCGAGGCCGCCCGCACCCGATAGGTTGCGCAGCCGTGGGCCGGCTGGACGACGTCGACCTCTCCCTGAAGCTCTCACGCGAGGAGGAAGCGGAGCGGCTCGAGACCGCCCAGCTGCGCCTGCTCCAGCT
>JACDBD010000190.1 GCA_013695115.1 Actinomycetota bacterium
GCTCTCGGATCACAGCGCCGAAGCGCTCGATGAGCGGCTCGGTGGTGCCGGGCAGCGGGCGGCCCGACGCCCCGGTTTCCTCGGAGCCGTAGAGGAGGAGCAGGCTGTTGTCGCGCCGGGCGGCGGCGACGGTCGACACGATGAGGTCGGCGACGGCCGTCGCCAGGTCGGGCGCGGCGAGGAGCTTGGGGCGGGTGCGTCGAAGGAAGCGGTCGGTGACCCGCAGCAGCACCGCGCGGACGAGGTCGTCGCGGTTGCCGAGCTGGCGGTAGACGGTGACCCGCGAGACGCCGGCTCGGGCCGCGACGTCCTCGACCGTGGTCTTGCGGACCCCCGCCTGCGCGAAGCAGCGCTCGGCCGCGTCGAGGATGTCGTCGGCCGTGATCAGGCCGGCCCCGCTCATCCTGTCGACCATAACGTCATCGGATGGCGCCGACGCGCCTGTCGGTGCTGATATGATTTCCCCAGTTTGTAACACCCGCGCCGGCGCTCGCCGGGCGACGGAACCGAGGGCCGATTCGATGACCGAGCAGTTGGTCGCAGTTGAGCGGCGGGATGGGCTGACGGCGCTCACCGTCGATCGTCCCCACAAGCGCAACGCCCTCTCGCGCGAGGTGCTCGACGATCTGCGAGCCGCGCTGGTGGAGGCGGCGTCCGACGAGACGTTGCGGGTGCTCACGATCACCGGCGCCGGGCAGGACAACTTCACGTCGGGCGGCGATCTCGTCGCCCTGTCCGCGGTCCGCACCCGGGTTGACGCCTCCGCCATGGCGTGCCACGCGCGGACTGTCCTCGATCACATTCGCACGTTCCCGGTGCCGGTGGTCGCCGCCGTCAACGGCGACGCGCTCGGCGGCGGGGCCGAGCTGGCGGTGGCCTGCGATTTCCGGATCGTCGCCTCCCACGCCCGTCTCGGGTTCGTCCAGGGCCGCCAGGCGATCACGACGGCGTGGGGCGGCGGCGTCGACCTGATGCGCCTCGTCGGGCCGACCCGCGCGTTGCGCCTGCTGTGCACGACCCAGCTCGTTGACCACGACGAGGGGCGTCGCATCGGGCTGTACGACGCCGTGGTCGACGGCGACTCGCTGCAGCAGTGCGTCGACCGGTTCGTCGAACCGTTCCTGACGCTGCCGGCCCACGTCGTTCGGACCTTCAAGGCCCTCGCGGTCGGGGCGCGGTCGGGCGTCGACCGGGTGGCGATGGAGCGGATCGAGCACGAGCACTTCGTCACCAACTGGGTGCACGACGACCACTGGGCGGCCCTCGACCGGTTCCTGAAGCGACCACGGGCTGGTGTCCGGTGAGCGGCGCCCATTCCGCGGCACCCACCGCGCTCCCGTCGGGCCTTCCCGTTCCCACGGTGGCGCGCGGGCCCGGATGGGAGCGGCTCGGCGACCCCGGCGAGTACCCGTTCACACGCGGGATTTTCCCCGACGGCTACCGGGGGCGCCTGTGGACGATGCGCCAGTACTCGGGTTTCGGATCAGCGGAGGAGACCAACGAGCGCTACCGGTTCCTCCTCGACAACGGTCAGACCGGCTTGTCGGTGGCGCTCGATCTCCCCACCCAGTGCGGCTACGACCCCGACGACCCGATGGCCGCGGCGGAGGTCGGCAAGGTCGGTGTCTCCCTCTTCAGCGTCCGGGAGATGGAGATCCTGTTCCGCGGCATCGACCTCGGCTCGATCTCGACGTCGTTCACGATCAACGGCACCGCGGCGATCGTCTACGCCATGTACGTGGCAGCGGCCGACCGCGCCGGGGTCGACCGAGCCCGGCTGACGGGGACCATTCAGAACGACATCCTCAAGGAGTACGTCGCCCGGGGCACGTGGATCTACCCGGTCCGGCCGTCGTTGCGTCTGGTCGCCGACAGCATCTTGTTCGCCAACGAGATCACGCCGCGTTTCAATGCCATCAGCATCGCCGGCGCCCACGTCCGCGATGCCGGCGCCACCGCGGTCGAGGAGATGGCGTTCACGCTCGCCAACGGGCTCGCCTACGTCGACGCCCTCATCGCCCGCGGCGGAGACCCGACCCGGTTCGGCCGCCGGCTCAGCTTCTTCTTCTACGTCCACATGGACCTGTTCGAGGAGGTCGCCAAGTTCCGGGCCGGCCGCCGCGTCTGGGCGAGGCTGATGCGCGACCGCTACGGCGTCACCGACCCGGCCGCCCAACAGCTCCGCTTCGGCGTCGTCTGCGGCGGATCCTCACTCACTGCCCAGCAGCCGCTCAACAACGTCGTGCGGGTCGCCGTCGAGAACCTCGCGGCCGTTCTCGCCGGGGCCCAGTCGATCTTCACGTGCGCGTACGACGAGGCGTTCCAGATCCCGACCGAGCAGTCCGCCGAGCTGGCGCTGCGCACCCAGCAGATCATCGCCCACGAGGCGGGGGTGGCGGCGAGCGTTGACCCCCTCGGCGGGGGC
>JACDBD010000205.1 GCA_013695115.1 Actinomycetota bacterium
CGCTGGACGAGGCCGGCCATCGCGTCGAGGTCCTGGGGCGGGAACGTGGCCGCCGGGAGCTCGAGGACCTCGGGCAGCGACGACACGTTCGAGGTGATCGCGGGACATCCGCAGCGAACCGCCTCGAGGACGGGGAGCCCGAAGCCTTCCTCGAGCGACGGGAGCACGAACAGCCGCGCAGTCTGATAGAGGGCGCGCAGCACGGCTTCGTCGACGAAGTCCGTCACCACGACATCGTCCGCAGCGAGGCCGAGGCTACGGGCGCGGTCGGGCCACGCGGAGCACGCCTCGGGCGGCAACACGCAGCTCAGCACGAGTTGATGCGACCGGCGCACGTCGGCAGGGAGCCGCGCCCAGGCGTCGATGAGGCCCTCGGCGTTCTTGTGGGCCGACCATCCCGTCACCGACAGCACGAACGGACGCCGGATCTGCGGGAGGTGACGAGCGACCAGCTCGCGGGGCTGCTCTCCCGGCGTAGGCGGTCGAAAGAAGTCGGACGCTCCCGCCCCCACGACCGAGACCCGTTCGGGCGCCACCCCGAGCCGCTCGATCGCGTGCATGCGAACGTGCTCGGAGAGGGTGATGACGAGATCCACCTGCGTCAACAGCGGCCGGCGCTCCCAGTACGCCGCCATGAGCTCGGGCGGGTACACGTCGACGATCTCGGGGATGAGGTCGTACAGGAGAGACACCACGGGGAGCCCGCTCTCCACGACATACGGAGGAGGTACCGACTGTCCCGGGTGGACACGCTCGAACGGTGAAGTGATCACGTACGCGTCAGTGTCGCCATCGTCGAGCTCGCGGAACTGCGCGGTCGTGCTCCAACCGAGTCGCCCCCGTACCCGCAACGGTTCGGGCAGAGCTTCGAGCCATGGGCGACCGGGATTGAAGAGCATGGCGCGCACCGCGCTGCGCCGCGCTAGCGCGCCGGTGAAACCGAGCGCGTAGCGACGGATCCCGCGATTTCCGAAGAACCCGCCCTGGACGGTCTGGAGATCGACAGCCAGGCGGGGCGTCGACGGCATGAGCCGCCTATCCTACGGTCGGATGACCGACGAAGCCGGACGCCGGTTCACCGCCAAGCGGGCGCTTCGCGGCGTCGCAACGCCCTTCGTCGGCTACTTCGACCGCCGGTTCCAGGAACTTCACGACCACCTCGACGAGCAGGTCGTGGCGGCCCTCCGGGAGCGGTTCGACCAGATGATCGGAGAGCTCCGCACGACCAGATCCGACGTCGCCACCGACGCCGACACCATCGTCGAGCTCGCGTTCACGCTGGAGCGCTTCGCCGACATGTTCACGTTCCGGATGGAGGAGCTGGCAGCCGCGCTGCGCTCCGGCCCCCACCTCGCTGATCCCGCGGTCGTGGAGCTGCCGTTCGCGTACGCGGTCGCGGGCAAGCTCGAAGCGGGTTGCTC
Source organism: Actinomycetota bacterium (assembly GCA_013695115.1). Classification (GTDB taxonomy): domain Bacteria; phylum Actinomycetota; class Acidimicrobiia; order IMCC26256; family JACDBD01; genus JBPCMN01. The sequence continues at coordinate 1,422 of JACDBD010000205.1, forward strand.
GGTCCTCGTTCTGGGCGGCGGCGACAGTGCCGCGATCGGCCTCGCCGCCCTCGGGCTGCAGGTGACCGCGCTCGGCCATCGTCCGACCGACTCGGCCCATCCCGACGTTGCCAGGGTCGACACACCCGTCGACCAGTGGGGCGGTGCCGACCGCACGCTGGACGCGATCTTCGCCCTGTCCGAGCCCCCCGAGATCGCACATCCGACGCGAGAGCTGGTCGACCAGTTCGCCAAGTGGCTCCGACCGGGTGGCTTCGCCGCCCTGGCGATCGGCCTCGAGCCGCCCGCGGACGTCGAGCAGCGGGTCGCCGCCCTACTCACCGCCTGGCATGTCGAACGCCAGGAGCGCTTCGCCCGCGGCCCGGGCGGGCTCTGGCGTCGCTGTCAGCCCGGGGACCGGCCGGCGATCGCGCTCGTCGAGGCGGTGGCCCGCCCCTGACGCCGCTCCCCCGACGCCCCGTCGTCGACGCGCCTGTCCTCGACGCGACGGCCTGGCGACCGTACCTGGACATCCAGACCGTCCAGAGCCGGCGAGCCTCCGAACGGGGGATCCCGCGCTACGCGATCGAGTTGAGCCGGGCGCTGCTCGCGGCGCGGGTGCCGGTGGCCGGGCTCGGCCTCAACCCCCATCTCCCCTTCCCGCTCCACCTTCCCCCTCAGCTTGCGGGCGCGCCCGAGCTCACGTGGAATTCGGCCGACGCGCTCCGCCAGGCACTCGATGCCGGCCCGACGCTGTACCACCTGATGGC